>QEUR01000104.1 GCA_003577095.1 Acidobacteriota bacterium | reverse complement strand
GGCGTCGGGCGCGGGGACCGGATCGCCACCCTGGTCGGCAGCTCCAGCTCCCACGTCGTCCTGTTCTTCGCCTGCGCGCGGGTCGGCGCCGCCCTGGCCCCCCTGTCCTGGCGGCTCGCGCCGCGCGAGCTGGCCCGCCAGGTCGACCTGCTCGCGCCGGTCCTCCTGGTCACCGAGGACGAGACCTCCGGGCTGGCCCGCGAGGTGCTCAGCACCCTCGTGCGGCCGGTGCCGACCGCACCCCTCACCGGCCTCGACGCCGGCGACGGCCTCCCCCGCCTGCGCGAGCCCGCACCCGTCGAGCCGGTCCAGGACGAGGACCCGCTGCTGGTCCTGTTCACCTCGGGCAGCGGCAGCGCGCCCAAGGCCGCCGTGCTCTCCCACCGCGCCTGCTACTGGACCAACCTGTCCCTGTCGCGCACCGTGGAGCTCGGCGAGGACGACGTCGTGCTCGCGGTCATGCCGCAGTTCCACGTCGGCGGCTGGAACATCCAGCCGCTGCTGGCCTGGTGGACCGGTGCCACCGTCGTGCTCGAGCGCTCCTTCGACCCCGGGCGCGTGCTCAGCCTGGTCCGCGAGCGCCGGGTGACCACGATGATGGGCGTGCCGACCCAGTACCTCCGGCTCGCCGAGCACCCCTCCTTCGCCACCGCCGACCTCAGCAGCCTGCGCAGCGCGATCGTCGGCGGGGCGCCGATGCCCGCGCCGCTGCTGCGCACCTTCCACGCCCGGGGCGTGGGGCTGGCCCAGGGCTACGGACTGACCGAGGCGGGGCCGAACGTGCTCTGCATACCTCCCCGGGAGGCGACCGCCCGCGCCGGGTGGGCGGGCGTCCCCTACCCCCACGTCGACGTGGCGCTCGCCGACCCCGCGACCGGTGAGCTCGTAGAGGGCCCGGGCACCGGCGAGCTGCTCGTGCGCGGCCCGGGCCTGTTCAGCGGCTACCTGCACGACGAGGAGGCCACCCGGGCGGCGCTGCGGGACGGCTGGCTGGCGACCGGCGACGTGGCCACGCGGGACGAGCACGGCTACCTGCGCATCGTGGACCGGCTCAAGAACATCTTCATCTCCGGAGGGGAGAACGTCGCGCCCGCCGAGGTCGAGGCCGTGCTGCTCACCCACCCCGGCGTCGAGCAGGCCGTGGTCGTCGGGATCCCCGACGAGGAGTGGGGCGAGCGCGGGGTCGCGCTCGTCGTGCCCCGCAGGGGAGTGGTCACCGACGAGACCGAGCTGGTCGAGCACTGCCGCGAGCGGCTCGCCCGCTTCAAGGTGCCCGTCGCGGTGCACCTGGTCCCCGAGCTCCCGTCGGTCGCGGTCGGCAAGATCGCCCGCCAGCAGGCGCTGCGGATCGCGCTCGAGGCGCAGGCCGGGAGGGTCCGATGACGACGGCCCGCGCCGGCGTGGACCGCACGCCCCGCACCGCCCGCGGCGCCCGCACCCGGGCGCGCCTGCTCGAGGCGGCCGAGCACGTCTTCGCCACGGTCGGCTACCACGACGCCTCGATCGTGAAGATCACCGAGCGCGCAGGGGTGGCGCTGGGCACCTTCTACGTCCACTTCCCGGGCAAGAAGGAGATCTTCGACGAGGTCGTCCTGGACCTCTCCCACCGGGTGCGGCAGGCGATGAGCGAGGGCGCCCGCCGTGGCCGCGACCGGCTGGAGGCCGAGCGCGAGGGCTTCCGGGAGTTCTTCCGGTTCACCGCCGCCCACCCGGCGCTCTACCGGATCATCCGGCAGGCGGAGTTCGTCTCGCCGGAGGCGATGCGCGCGCACTACGAGGCGATCTGCAGCGGCTACGCAGCCGGGCTCGACCGGGCCCGGGCCGACGGCGAGATACGGGAGGTCGACCCCACCGTGACCGCCTGGGCGCTCATGGGTGCCGGCGAGCTCATCGGCATGCGGTGGGTCCTGTGGGACGGTGCCGGCCGCATCGACCCGGAGGTCTTCGACAGCCTCATGGACCTGATCCGGGGCGCCCTGGAGCCGCAGGGAGCGTCCGCCGACGACGACAGAGAGGACAGCACGAGATGACTCGGACCGCACTGGTCACCGGAGGGGGCAGCGGCATCGGTGCCGCGGTGGCCCGACGCCTGGCGGGCGACGGGCTGCGCGTGGTCGTGGCCGACCGCGACGAGGCCGCGGCCGGCGCCGTGGCCGAGGAGGTCGGGGGCGAGACGTGGGTGGTCGACCTGGCCGACACCGCGGCCCTGGAGGACCTGCGCCTGGAGTGCGACGTGCTGGTCAACAACGCCGGCGTGCAGCGGGTGGCCCCGATCGAGGAGTTCGACCCCGCGGACTTCCGGCTCATCCAGCGGCTGATGCTGGAGTCGCCCTTCCTGCTGGTCCGGGCGGCGCTGCCGTACATGTACGCGAACGGCTGGGGCCGCGTGGTCAACATCTCCTCCGCGCACGGCCTGCGGGCCTCGGAGTTCAAGGTCGCCTACGTGGCGGCCAAGCACGGGATGGAGGGGCTGTCCAAGGTGACGGCCCTCGAGGGCGCCCCGCACGGGGTGACGTCCAACTGCGTCAACCCGGGCTACGTGCGCACCCCGCTGGTGGAGAAGCAGGTGGCCGACCAGGCGCGCACGCACGGCATACCCGAGGACGAGGTGGTGGAGAAGATCATGCTGACGCGGGCCGCGGTCAAGCGCCTGGTCGAGCCCGAGGAGGTCGCCGGGCTGGTCTCCTACCTCGCCTCGGACGCCGCCGCGATGGTGACGGGCACGTCATACACGATCGACGGGGGGTGGACGGCCCAGTGAGCACGCACACCAGCCTGCTGCCGTCCGTCGTGCAGGTCGTCGGGAAGCGCTACCACCAGCTCGAGGTGCCGGTGCGCGGGGGAGACCTGCGCGTCGGGGTCTGGGAGCCCGAGGACGACGGCCCGGCGCCGACGGTCCTCGCGGTCCACGGCATCACCGCCTCGCACGTCAGCTGGGCCGAGCTGGCCCGGCAGCTCCCCGGGGTGCGGCTCGTCGCCCCCGACCTGCGCGGGCGCGGCGGGTCGCGCGACCTGCCCGGCCCGTACGGCATGCCCACGCACGCCGACGACGTCGCGGCGGTCCTGCGCCACCTGGGCGCGGAGGACGTCGTGGTCGCCGGTCACTCGATGGGCGGCTTCGTCTCCCTCGTGCTCGCCGACCGGCATCCCGAGCTGGTCTCCTCGCTGGTCCTGGTCGACGGGGGTATGCCGCTCGTGCCGCCTCCCGGCGTCGCCCCCGAGGACATGGCCGGGCTGGTGCTCGGCCCGGCCGCGGAGCGTCTGCGGATGACCTTCCCCAGCCGCGAGGCCTACCGCGAGTTCTGGGGCAACCACCCGGCGATCGGCCCCGGCTGGTCCGACCTGACGACCGCCTACGTCGACTACGACCTGGTCGGCACCGAGCCCGAGCTCCGGCCGGCGACCCGCGTCGACGCCCTGGAGGAGGACATCCGCGAGCTCGTCGACGGGGAGTCGGTGCGGCACGCCCTGGACCACCTGCGCCACCCGGCCACCTGGCTCCTCGCCCCGCGCGGGCTGATGGACGAGGTGCCGCCGCTCTACCCGGACGCGGCGCGCGAGCTGTGGACCGGGCGCTACCCGGCGCTGCGCATGGTGGCGGTCGACGACGTCAACCACTACACGATCGTGATGCTCGAGGAGGGTGCGGCCCAGGTGCGCCCGCACCTGGTGGAGGCGCTCGGCGCCACCGCCGGGGGCCGGTAGACTGCTGACCCCGTGGCCCTCACCATCGGAATCGTCGGACTGCCCAACGTCGGCAAGTCGACCCTCTTCAACGCCCTGACCAAGAACTCCGTGCTCGCCGCGAACTACCCGTTCGCGACGATCGAGCCGAACGTCGGCGTGGTCCCGCTCAAGGACCCGCGCCTGGGCCGGCTGGCCGAGATCTTCGGCAGCGCCCGGATCCTGCCGGCGACGGTCAGCTTCGTCGACATCGCGGGCATCGTCCGGGGCGCCAGCGAGGGGGAGGGGCTCGGCAACAAGTTCCTCGCCAACATCCGCGAGGCGGACGCGATCTGCCAGGTGGTGCGGGCCTTCCGGGACGACGACGTCGTGCACGTCGAGGGCAGGGTCTCCCCGCAGGACGACATCGAGACCATCAACACCGAGCTCGTCCTGGCGGACCTCCAGACGCTGGAGAACGCCATCCCGCGGATCGAGAAGGAGGTCAAGGGCAAGAAGACGCCCAAGGAGCTCCTCGACACCGCGGTGGCCGCCCGCGCCGTGCTCGAGCGCGGGGACACGCTCTACGCCGGCGGCGCGGAGGCCGGCGTCGACCCGGTCCTGGCGCGCCAGCTGGGGCTGCTGACCACCAAGCCCTTCCTCTACGTCTTCAACCTCGACGAGGACGGCCTGACCGACCGTGAGCTGCACGACGAGCTCGCGGCGCTCGTGGCCCCGGCCGAGGCGATCTACCTCAACGCCAAGCTGGAGGCCGACCTGGCCGAGCTGGAGGACGAGGAGGCGCGCGAGCTGCTCGAGTCCGTCGGCGTCGAGGAGCCCGGGCTGGAGCAGCTGGCGCGCGTGGGCTTCGACACCCTCGGCCTGCAGACCTACCTCACCGCCGGCCCCAAGGAGGCGCGGGCGTGGACCATCCGCAAGGGCTGGACCGCGCCGCAGGCCGCCGGGGTCATCCACACCGACTTCGAGCGTGGCTTCATCAAGGCCGAGGTGGTCTCCTTCGAGGACCTCGACGCGGCCGGCTCGATGGCGAAGGCCAAGGAGGCCGGCCGGGTGCGCATCGAGGGGAAGGACTACGTGATGGCCGACGGCGACGTGGTGGAGTTCCGCTTCAACGTCTGAGCCCGCGACCTACCTCGCCGGCGTGCGGGCGGCCCGCCGACGGGCCGCTCCCTAGGCTGACGGCATGGAGACCCCGCAGATCCGACCGGCCCGTCCCGACGAGGCTCCCGCGATCACCGAGCTGGCGCTCCGGTCCAAGGGCCACTGGGGCT
The DNA here is from genome assembly GCA_003577095.1 of Acidobacteriota bacterium. Lineage (GTDB taxonomy): Bacteria > Actinomycetota > Actinomycetes > Actinomycetales > Dermatophilaceae > Ornithinicoccus. Next base: position 4,768 of record QEUR01000104.1, on the reverse strand, counting down.
ACCCGCCCGAGTTTCTCGAGGCGTGCCGCGAGGAACTGACGGTGACACCGGCGCGCTGTGCCGCCGGCAGCGTCGTGGTGGCGGTCGACGGTGACCGCGTGCTCGGCTACCACGACGTCGAGGGCTCGCCCCCGGACGGCGAGCTGGCGGCGCTGTTCGTCGCCCCTGACGTCATCGGCACCGGCCTCGGCGCCATCCTGCTGCGGCACGCCCTCGAGCAGTCGGTCCGCCGTGGGTTGCGACGCCTCGTCCTGGACGCCGACCCGGGCGCGGAGGGCTTCTACGCCCGGTTCGGCGCCGTACGGGTGGGCGAGGCGCCGAGCGGGTCGATCCCCGGCCGGGTCCTGCCGCGCATGGTCTTCGACCTCACCGGGCGGGATGCGGCGGAGCAGCTACTACAATGAGTAGGAAAGTGCGCGAGGGAAGGAACAGGCACGTGCGGATCGCGATCGGAGCGCCAGGGAACGGAGCCGAGCTCAAGGAGGCACTGCGTGCCTTCCTCGAGGCGGACGGACGGGTGGTGCAGGTGGAGGACCTGTCCGGGCCGGACATCACCTATCCCGAGGTCTCCTTCCGGGTGGCCGGCGCGGTGCGCGAAGGCCGCGCCGACCGTGGTGTGCTCGTCTGCGGGACCGGACTCGGGACGACCATCGCCGCGAACAAGGTCCCGGGCGTACGGGCGGCGACCGCCCACGACCTGGTGACCGTCCGGGGCTCGGTGGAGAACTACGACGCCCAGGTGCTGTGCATGGGGCAGAACGTCATCGCCGCGCCCGCGGCGACGGCGCTGCTGGACGTGTGGCTGGACCTCCGCCACGACCCCACCGGAAGCTACGGGCCCAAGCTCGAGGAGATCGCCGCCCACGAGGGCCGCTCGACGTAGCGGCCCCCTCGCGACGGGTCGCCCTTAAGGGGCGGGGTCACCACCTGATCCCGGGGCTCCGCCACCGTGGCGGTCCATGGACCGGTGGGTACCCGGTCGGCGGGCCGATGTCGTTCCCCGGCCCCGGGCTCCGGTCCGGGCCCAGGGACTCCGGCCGGAGGGCACGCAGCCGACGGGCGCGCTCCTCCGTCGGTGGGTGGCTGCTCAGCAGGGTCGGGTCGGGGGCCCGCCCGCGCGGCACCATCAACCGCTCCCAGATGCCTCCTGCGGCGCGCTCGAGCGCCTCCAGCCCCCTGGCGAGACCTTCCGGGTCGCCGGTGAGCGCGGCGCCCTGGATGTCCGCGTCATACTCGCGGGAACGCGACAGCCCGCTCTGCAGGAGGGTGGTGACGACCGGCAGGACGGTCAGGGCGATTCCCATCAGCAGGGGCCGGTAGTCACCGGCGAACGTGAGCGGCAGGGTGAGGAGCACCAGCCCCATGCCCAGGTACGACAGGCCGTGCGTCATCCGGGCGATGACGTCCGAGAGGTTCATGACGCGGGTGTCACCCGCACGGATGTGGCTGATCTCGTGGGCGAGCACCCCGACGAGCTCGCGCCCCGACAGGGTGCGCAGGATCCCGTCGGTGACCGCCACGGCGGTGTCGTCGCCGTGGCCGGTGGCGAAGGCGTTGGGGACCGCGCTGGGGACGTAGTAGAGCCGCGGCGTCCGGCGCAGCCCGGCGCGCTCGCTGAGCGTGTCGAGCGTGCGGTGCGGCTGGGGTGCGTACCGCTCGGGGAGCGGGGTGGCCCGGTACATCCGCAGGACCCAGCTGGTCGGCACCTGCGGGCGGACGAGGGTGAGCGCGACACCGACGACGAGGATCGTCACCAGACCGCTCGGCCCGAGAAGGACCCACGCGACGACGGCGAACACGACCACCATGCCGGCGAGGAGGGCGAGAGCCTGGAGGCGGTTGCGGAGCCGTTGGCGGCGCTGCACGCGGGCGTCGACCCCGTCCCCGGGCCCGCCGCGGCCCGGACCGCTGCTGCGCCGATCCTGGGTGCCGTCCGCCACGCACCCACCGTAGCCCGCACCCGAGGCACGAGCAGGCCGTGCGGTCCGCGCGACCAGGCGGGAGGAGATCGTGCTGCGGTCAGTCCACCAGGTGGGCACCGACGGTCGAGAGCGCCCCGCTGATCGCCACCCGGTCCGGGGTGACCGACCTCCGGTGCTTGACGTAGAGCCTGGCGACGTCGGTGTCGGTGACCTCGAACGTCGCCTGGCCCAGCCCGAGCTCGGCGAACACGTCGAACAGGGCCTGGAGCGCCGCGGGCACCTCGTCGTCCGAGCGGACGCCCGAGACGGCGAAGGTGGTCGAGACGATCGGGTCCTCGGTGCCGGTCAATCAGATCCTTCCGTTGAACGCCTGCAGGGCGGAGTCCTCGCGGGTCCCGCCACGGCCGTCGCCGTACTCGGCGTAGTCGGCGATCCAGTGCACGGAGCGGACCCACTTGACGTGCTTGTAGCCGTGGTTGGACTCTACGCGCAGGCGGACCGGCCCGCCGAGGTGGACGTCGACCGGACGCCCGTTGCGCTCGTAGGCCAGGATCGTGTCCTGCTCGCCGAGCGTCTCCAGGTCGATGACGGCGTAGAACGGCTCGCGCGGCCGGTTGTCGTACATCTTCTGGGCCAGCCCGTAGGACTCCACCATCACGTAGTTGGCGCCCTCCGGCCGCTCGCCGAGCAGGTCCTGCAGGCGGACGCCGGTCCAGCGGCTGGTCGCCGACCAGCCCTGCATGCAGGTGTGGGTGGCGACGTAGGAGTGCTGCGGCAGCTCCCGGAGCTGGTCGAGGCCGAGCTCCCTGCTGGTGCCGTTGACGTCGTCGGCGACCGTGATCGTGTAGGTCTCCCAGTCGTTCTCGCGGGCCGCGGTCCACTCGGGGGACTCCTCCTCGGTCGGGGGTAGGCCGTTGGTCCAGTGGAACTCGGAGATGTCGTCGTCGGTGTAGGTGGTCTGCCGGGCGCCCCGCGGCCGCATCCAGTTGAGGAAGACCCTGCGTCCGAGCTCGGTGGTGGGGACGAGGAACCTGTGGGCGCGGACCCGGTCGGCGAGGGTCCAGTAGCTCAGGCCGATCCAGAAGAGGACCACCGCCACGATCGTGGCGACGACGATGACGAAGGCCTGCGCGTAGCGGGCGGTGTCGACGTCGCCGAAGACCATGTGGACCAGGTTGTACTCAGGGTGCACGAGGAAGACGAGACCGACGTGCACGACCACGAAGCCGGCCATCAGCACCATGGCGATGAAGTGCAGCGAGCGCGCGCCCTGGTGGCCGCCCCAGAACTTGACGTACCAGGGGTAGCGCGAGCGGACCGCCGGCGCCATCGCGACGCCGGTGAGCATCATGAAGGGCGCCAGGACGAAGATGACGAAGGTGTAGCCGAGCATCTGCAGCGCGTCGTAGGGCTGGTAGTGCTCGATGGACGGGGTCTGCAGGGACAGGTACATCTTCAGCGACTCCCACGCCTCCGGGAAGACGTCCCACGAGGTCGGGACGATGCGCCGCCACAGGCCGGTGCCGAACAGCAGGCCGACGTAGATGATGCCGTTGAGCACCCAGAGCATGACCGACAGTCCGTGCCAGTGCCGGCCCAGCCCGATGTTCTCCCTCCCGGGCAGGCCGATCACCGGGTGCAGCGACTTCTCGTCCATCAGCGAGGTGTAGACGCCCTCCTCCTTGGGCAGCTGGCGCCGCGTGAAGCGCAGCCACTCCGTCCCGGGGGCGCAGTCCTTGCGCCACCAGAGCCTGGGCAGGGAGGAGAGGATCTCCCAGCCCGAGCGCAGCAGCATGCCGACGAGGACGAAGTTGATCAGGTGCGAGGCGCGCAACCACAGTGGGAAGTCGGGGTTCATCGTGGCTCTCTCCGGGTGGTCGACGGGCTCGGACGAGCACGTCTCCTACGGAGTGTAGTGGATAAGCCGGATTAAGACGAGTCCCCGGGGGCCGCGCTCACCACCACGGCTCCGGCTCCTCCTCCGGTGGCGGCAGGTCGTCCGGGCAGTCCGGCCCGCACCACGGCCGGTACGGCTCGTCCGGGTCCAGCTGGGCCGGCACCCACCAGCGGTCCTGCTGCTCGAGGGTCCAGCTGCTGTCCTGCTCCTGGGCCCTGCGGACGATCCGGGAGCCCACCTGCCGCGCCAGCTCGTCGTCGAGCCCGTGCTCCTCCACGGCCCGCAGCGCGTCGTTGCGCAGCTGGCCGTCGACGTGCTCGACCTGGACGAGCGCCTCGGCGACCGCGAGCAGCTCGTGACGGTGCAGCCCGTGGAGCCCCGTGCTCCGGTAGACCACGTGCTCGACCGGCCGGGGCGGGGGGCCCTGGAGCAGCGCGGCGGACCAGTCGTAGCCGGGCTCCTCGCGCAGCCGCTCCTGCAGCCGTGCCACGGCCCGGTCCCGGGGAAGGCCACGCTCCTCCGGCGGCAGCATCCGGCGTGCGCGGTCCAGCACGGACTGCTCGCTGCGGGACAGCGCCTCGATCAGCTCGTCCAGGTCGCGGCCCTCGCGGCACATCGTGACCAGCCGTCCGTAGTCCTCGTCGGTCCACCTGGACCCCGTGCGCGCGGGGCGGGCGGGACCGCCGCCGGGCCGGGCGTCGCCGCTCATGACGCCCGCCCGTCCAGCCGGCCGCCGACGCCGAGGTCGGCGCGGTCGGCGGCCACCTGTCCCTGGTGGAAGCCGGCCGGGTCGCTGACCGTCCGTGCGCGGGTGCTCCGGGTCACCGGGAAGAGCCGCTGCAGCAGGGCCTCGACCTCCTCGTCGCGGCGGCGGAGCACCAGCGCGAGCGGGTCCGGGTCGAGGGCTCCTGGCCCCGGTGGCACCGTCGCCCGGGCACGGTCGGCTGCG
>QEUR01000103.1 GCA_003577095.1 Acidobacteriota bacterium | reverse complement strand
GGGCGTCGGCTGGGCGGGCGCCGGCTGGGTGGCCGGCGGTGCCGCCTGGGTGGCCTGCGGTGGCGCCTGCTGCCCCCCGGAGGACGCGGACAGGCGACGCTCGATGCGGTCCAGGCGTGCGCCATACCCCTCGGGTCCGGTGGCGGCGGGCAGCAGGAGGCGGGCCACGAGCAGCTCGAGCATGAGACGGAAGGACACCGCACCTGTCATCTCGGACAGGCCGTGGCTGACGATGTCGGCGGCGCGGGAGAGCGCCTCGGGGCCCTGGACGGAGGCCTGGTGGCGCATCCGCTCGATCTGGTCGACCGGGAGTCCGGGCAGCAGACCGCCCGCGGCGGCCGAGTCGCCGACGGCGGCCAGCACGATGAGGTCGCGGTAGCGCTCGAGGAGGTCCTCCACGAACCGCCGCGGGTCGTGGCCGGACTCCATGACCCGGTCCACCTGCTGGAAGACGGTGGCCGCGTCGCCGGCGGCGACCGCGTCGACGACGGCGTCGAGCAGCTCCACGTCGGTGAACCCGAGCAGGGCGGCCGTCCGCTCGTAGGTCAGGCCCTCCGGGCCCGCGCCGCTGATGAGCTGGTCGAGGACGGACAGCGAGTCGCGCACCGACCCGCCGCCGGCGCGGGTGACGAAGGACAGGACGCCGGGTTCCAGCGTCACGCCCTCCTGCTCGCACACCTGCTCCAGGTAGGCCCCGAGCCGCTGGGGCGGAACCAGGTGGAAGGGGTAGTGGTGGGTGCGCGAGCGGATGGTGGCCAGCACCTTCTCCGGCTCGGTCGTGGCGAAGATGAACTTCACGTGCGGCGGCGGCTCCTCGACGACCTTGAGCAGCGCGTTGAAACCGTTGGGCGTCACCATGTGCGCCTCGTCGATGATGTAGACCTTGTAGCGCGACTGCGCCGGCCCGAAGGCGGCCCGCTCGCGCAGGTCGCGCGCGTCGTCGACGCCGCCGTGGCTGGCGGCGTCGATCTCGATCACGTCGACCGACCCCGCCCCGTCGCGGGCGAGCGCCTCGCAGGACTGGCAGGTGCCGCACGGCTCCGGCGTGGGCCCCTGCTCGCAGTTGAGGCAGCGCGCCAGGATCCGCGCGCTGGTCGTCTTGCCGCACCCGCGCGGCCCGGAGAAGAGGTAGGCGTGGTTGACCCGGCCCGACCGCAGCGCCTGCATCAGCGGCTCCGTGACGTGCTCCTGGCCGATGACGTCGGCGAAGGACTCGGGCCGGTAGCGGCGGTACAGGGCGGTGCTCACGGCACGACCCTAACGGCCTCGGCTGACAGCGGACGTGCCCGCGTCCACAGGGCCGCCGGTCGGCTCAGTCCTCGGGCCGCAGCACGGTCATCCGGTGGGACGCGCGGGTGAGCACGACGTAGAGAGCGCGCACCCCGCCCGCCGACCCGGCGACGATCCCGTCGGGGTCGACCACGAGCGTGGCGTCGTACTCCAGTCCCTTGGTCGACAGGGGGTCGATGACGACGACGCGGTCGGCGACGTCCTCGAGGGCGGCGAGCGGGGCACGCCATACCTCGGGGGTCACGACCGCCACCTGGCCGTCGACCTGGCCCAGGAGGTCCTCCAGGGCCGCACGGGCCCGCGCCACCAGCTCCTCGCGGGGCGCGGGCAGCTCGACCGGGTCGTGGCCGGTCTCGCGGACCGCCCGCGGGATGTCGGCGTCCGGCACGTGCTCGCGCACGACGCGGGCGGCGTGGTCGAAGATCTCCCGCGCGTTGCGGTAGTTGATGTCCATGTGGAAGGACCGGCGCACGCTGCTGCCGAAGGCCTCCTCCCGGGCGCGGGCCGCCTCCTCCAGGTCGTCCCACGACGACTGGGCGAGATCGCCGACGACGGTCCAGGAGGCCCACCTGCCGCGCCGCCCCAGCATCCGCCACTGCATCGGCGAGAGGTCCTGGGCCTCGTCGACGAGCACGTGGGCGTACTCCTCCGGGGAGCCGAGCCGGCCCGCCAGCAGCCGGGTGAGGGGGTCGCGGGAGATGCGCTCGGTGCTCGTCGGCTCGACCGCCACGACGACGGGACGGCCATCGTCGTCGGTCGCCGGCTGCCGCAGGGCCTCGCGCTCGGTCCCGGTCCGCAGGGCGGCCACGCCGTACTGCGAGGCGTCCTCGAGCTCCTCGATCTCGTAGAACCCGCGCTCCTCGCTGGGCAGGTCCACGACCGGGCCCAGCCGCGCGAGCAGGTCGTCGACCAGCGCCACGTCGGCCACCGTCCAGGTGCCCTCCTCCAGCGCCCGCCGGTAGGAGGCGGCCAGCAGCCGGGCCTCCTCCGGGCCCGCCCCCAGCCGGCGGGCGAGGTCCTCGTCGGCCAGCCACAGCAGCACCTCGCGGGGGTCCACCGGGCGCCACCACTCCCGGGCGAAGGCCTCGACGTCGCTCGAGTCGGTGAACCGGTCGACGAACTCCGCACGCTCCCCGGAGTCCACCTGCTCCCAGGCGGCCTCCGCCAGCGCCTCGACGGCCGCGTCGTAGGAGGTGTTGCGCTGGTGCGAGCGCAGCACCCGGGCGCGGACCCGCCTCAGGTGGTCCGGCGTGAGCCGGACGGCGTGCCCGGCGACGAAGACCCGCAGCTGCGTCGGCGCGTCCGGCACCGGCTCCCTGACGAGCCCGCCCAGCAGCCGGCGCACGCGCAGCGAGCCCTTGACCGCGGCGGTCCGCGGCGGGTCGAGCCGCGCCGCGGTCATCCCCGCCACCACGTCGCCGAGCGAGCGCAGCGAGACGCTCTCCTCGCCCAGCGAGGGCAGCACCCGCTCGATGTATGCGGTGTAGGCCGCCGAGGGGCCCACCACGAGCACGCCGCCGCCCTCGAAGCGGCGCCGGTCGGAGTAGAGCAGGTAGGCCGCCCGGTGCAGCGCCACCACGGTCTTGCCGGTGCCCGGACCCCCGGTGATCTCGGTCACGCCGCGGGCGGGGGCCCGGATCGCCTCGTCCTGGTGGCGCTGGATGGTGGCGACGATGTCGCGCATCCGCGCGCCCCGGCTGCGGGTGAGCGCGGCCATCAGCGCGCCGTCGCCGACCACGACGACGTCGTCGGGGGCCTCGGTGACCATGAGGTCGTCCTCGATGCCGACCACCCGCTCGCCGCGGCAGCGCAGGACGCGCCGGCGCACCACGCCCATGGGGTCGACGGGCGTGGCGCGGTAGAAGGGCGCCGCCGCCGGTGCGCGCCAGTCGACGACCAGCGGCTCGTAGTCGTCGTCGCGGACACCGAGCCGGCCCACGTAGCGCACCTCCCGGTCGCCGTCCGGCCCAGCGCCGTCCCCGGTGCCGTGGTCGAGGTCGAGGCGGCCGAAGACGAGGCCCTCGTGCTGGTGCTCGAGGGAGGCCCGGCGCTTGCTGGCGGCGTGGACGAGGACGTCGCGCTCGAAGAGCCCGGCCAGCTCCTCGTCGCGCGGATCACCCGTGCCCTGCCGGTCGGTTCGGCCCCGGGACATCCCCTCGGCGTGCACGAGCTCGACCCGCTCGGCCGCCTTGGCCAGCTCGGCGTACACGCGGTCCACGTGCGCCTGCTCGACCGCGATCTCGGCGGCGACGATGTCGTTGGTCGTGGCGCTCACTCGCCCACCCTTCGTCCGACGTGCTCGCAGGGCAGCGACAGGTGGATCACCGCCCCGGCAAAGGCGTCAGTCTATCGGCTGTCCGTGCCGTCCCCCGTCGACGCGGCCTAGATCCAGCCGCGCCTGGCCGCCTGCACTCCCGCCTGGAAGCGGGTGGCCACCCCCAGGTGGTCCATGAGCCAGCGCACCCGCCGCTCGACCGTGCGGACCGACACGCCGGTCTGACGGGCGATGACCTTGTCGCTCGCGCCCGTGGTGAGCAGGGCCAGGATGCGCTGGTCGCGCTCGGGCAGCGGGATCCGCTGCTGCGGCTCCACCTCGCGCTCGAGGCCGGCGACGTAGGGGGTGGCCAGGCGCCAGATCTCCTCGACCAGCCGCGTGAGCGCCCGGACCGGGGACCTGGTGCGCACCTCGAAGGAGCCCTCGCCCTCCTCGTCGTGGGAGGTCAGGTCGACGAGGGCCACCGCGTCGGCCACCACCACCGAGAACGGGATGCCGTTGGCGATGGCGACGTGGTGGCCCGCGGCCCGGCTCTGCTCCAGGTGCGACAGGGCGGCGGTGCTGTCGAGCAACCTGGTGTCGAGGACGAGGCGGACGTCGACGCCCTGCCGCACGGTGAGCAGGCTGGGGTCCAGCTCGGCGCGCTCCAGCAGGCGGCGGACGGCCGGGGAGTCGTCGAGGGCCAGCCAGAGGCGCAAGGTCGACAGACCGTGCAGGGCGACCTCGTGACTGACGATCTCCTCCACGCCCAGGAGCATCTGGAGCCCGGCGGGAGGGGGCGGCGGACGTTCCCCCACCGCCCGGCGCCAGAGCGCCTCCACCTCGCTGGCCGTGGCCCGTGCCATCGCCGCCCTGCGCTCGACCCGGTCGGCGTTGCGGGCGATCGCCTCGCGCGGCGACGGGACGTGCCAGGTGTCGGGGTCGGCCGTCGCCTCGAGCAGTCCCCGGGCCACCAGCTCGCTCGTCCCGGTGGTGATCGCGTCGTCGCGCAGGCCCGCCCTCCGCAGCGACTCACGGGTCGGGACGCCGAGCCCGATGGCGATCATGTAGACCCGGGAGACGAAGTGCTCGTAGGCCTCGCCGAAGACGTGCGGCTCGAGCTGGTCGGGGTCGGCGGGGGCGCCAGGGGGCATGGCCACGGGGGCCAGTATGGCGGATCCCCGACATTGGCGCTAACCCGACACCGCTCAAGGTGACATCCGCCGGAAGCATGTGTCACAGTGGGTCTACCGGCTTCGGCCGGGCGCAGGGATTGTGCGAGTCGCCGGGCATGCCCCCCATCAGTCCGGCTGACCCTGCCCTGTGACGTGGCCCTCCTGGGAGATACCCCCCCTGCCTTCCAGGAGGGCCACACTTATGTCGCACGCGGCCACGGCGGGCCGGTGCGCGGCCGGTAGGCTCGACCGGCGTGAAGGTCCTCCTCCTCGGCTCCGGTGCCCGCGAGCACGCCCTGGCCCTCTCGCTCTCCTCCGACCCGGCCGTCGAGGAGCTCCTCGCCCTCCCGGGCAACCCCGGCATCGCCGAGGTCGCACGCTGCCTGGCCGGCGACCCGTGCGACCCCGCGACCGTCACCTCGCTGGCGCGGGAGGAGCAGGTCGACCTCGTCGTCGTGGGGCCCGAGGCGCCGCTCGTGGCCGGCGTCGCCGACGCGCTCGGCGCCGCCGGCGTCCCGTGCTTCGGACCGACCGCCGCCGCCGCGCGCATCGAGGGCAGCAAGGCCTTCGCCAAGGAGGTCATGGCCGCCGCGGGGGTCCCGACGGCCGCCTGCCACGTGTGCACGACCGACGAGGAGGTCGCCGACGCGCTCGCGGCCAGCGGCTCCCCCTACGTGGTCAAGGAGGACGGCCTGGCCGCCGGCAAGGGCGTGGTCGTCACCGCGGACCGCGAGGAGGCGGCCGGTCACGCCGCCGCCTGCCTGACCCGCGAGGGCGGGAGGGTCCTGGTCGAGGACTACCTCGACGGCCCCGAGGTCTCCCTCTTCTGCCTCAGCGACGGCAGCACCGTAGTCCCGCTCGCGCCCGCGCAGGACTTCAAGCGCGTCGGCGACGGCGACACCGGGCCCAACACCGGCGGGATGGGTGCCTACAGCCCGCTGCCGTGGGCGCCGGAGGGCCTGGTGCAGGAGGTCGTGGACACCGTCGCCCGCCCCACCGTCGAGGAGATGGCCCGCCGCGGCACGCCGTTCGTCGGCGTCCTCTACGTCGGGATCGCGCTGACCGCGGCCGGGCCCCGGGTGGTCGAGTTCAACGCCCGCTTCGGCGACCCCGAGACGCAGTGCGTCCTCGCCCGGCTGCGTACCCCCCTGGCCGGCGTGCTGCTCGCGGCCGCCCAGGGACGCCTGGCCGGGCTCCCTGCCCTGGAGTGGTCGGAGCAGGCCAGCGTCACGGTGGTCGTGGCCGCCGAGAACTACCCCGCGGCCCCAGTGACCGGCCGGGAGATCACCGGGCTCGACGAGGCCGGTCGGGTCGAGGGCGTGCGCGTCCTGCACGCCGGCACCCGTCGCGGGGAGGACGGCACGCTGCTGTCCTCGGGCGGGCGCGTCCTGTCGGTCGTCAGCCTCGGCGACGACCTGGCGACGGCCCGGGAGCGCGTCTACCGCGCGGTGGACCGCATACACCTCGAGGGGTCCCACTTCAGGCGGGACATCGCCCGGGCCGCCGAGGCCGGCGAGGTGCGGGTGCCGCTCGCCGTCGTGTGGCCCACGACCGGCGAGCGGGGCGAGAGCCCCGTGGAGGTCGCCGGGCACGAGCTGGTCTACTCCGGCAAGGTGCGCGAGCTCTACGTGCCGCTGGACCCGGCGACCGGCGAACGCGACCCGTCCCGGCTGCTGCTGGTCGCCTCCGACCGGGTCAGCGCCTACGACCACGTCCTGGACACCCCCGTCCCGGACAAGGGCAGCGTGCTGACGCAGCTGTCGCTCTGGTGGTTCGAGCAGCTGGCCGACCTCGCCCCGCACCACGTCGTGTCCACCGACGTGCCGGAGGAGGCCGCGGGCCGCGGCGTCTACGTCCGGCGACTGCGGATGCTCCCCGTGGAGTGCGTCGCCCGCGCCTACCTCACCGGCGGGGGCCTGGCCGAGTACGCCGCCACCGGCACCGTCTCCGGCGTCCCGCTCCCCGACGGCCTCGTCGACGGGTCGCTGCTGCCGGCGCCCATCTTCACGCCGAGCACCAAGGCGCCGCTGGGCCAGCATGACGAGCCCATCTCCTACCGCGACGTCGAGGAGCTGCTGGGCCCGCGCCTGGCCGCCCGCGTGCGCGACCTCACGGTGGCGATCCTGGACCGCGGCAACGAGGTCGCCGCCGCCCGCGGCATCCTCATCGCCGACACCAAGGTGGAGTTCGGGGTCGACCCGCAGCAGCTGGCCGACGCGCTCGGCCGCACGGTCGAGCAGGTGCTCGATGACGAGGTCGACTGGGCCGCCGTCGACCCCGCCGTGGTCGACGTGGTCCTCGCCGACGAGGTGCTCACCCCCGACTCGTCGCGCTTCTGGCGGGCCTCGGAGTGGGCACCCGGGCGCCCCCAGACGTCCTACGACAAGCAGGTCCTGCGGGACTGGCTCACCTCGCCGGCCAGCGGCTGGGACCGCTCATCGGGCGCGCCGCCGCCGGCCCTGCCCGAGGAGGTCGTCGCGCTCACCCGCGCCCGCTACGTCGAGGCCTACGAGACGCTCACCAGACGCACCTTCGACCCCGCTCCGTCCACCTCCGCGCAGGAGTCCTGAGGCATGGCCGTGCACGACCACCAGCTGACCGTCTTCCCCGGCGGGTCCGCCCTCTCCGACTTCCGCGCGGCGGCCCTGCTGCGGCGCCTCCGGGCGGTCGCGCCGCAGGTCACCGCGGTCTCCGCGCGCTTCGTGCACTGGGTGTCCTCCGACGGAGAGCTCTCCCCCGACCGGCGCGAGGCACTGTCGGCGCTGCTGGCCTACGGCGAGCCGTGGACGAGGCGCGACCGGCAGGGTCCGGGGGAGCCCGGCCGGGACGAGGAGGTCATCGTCGTCGCCCCGCGGCTGGGCACCATCTCGCCCTGGGCGAGCAAGGCGACCGACATCGTCCACAACTGCGGCATACCGATCCACCGGGTCGAGCGGGTCACCGAGGTCCACCTCCGGCTGGCGGACGGCGGCCGGCTGGACGCGGAGGAGCGCGCGGCGTGCGCGGCGCTGCTGCACGACCGGATGACCGAGTCGGTGCTGCCGACCCGCGAGGCGGCGGCCGGGCTGTTCACCGAGCAGGACGCGGCGCCGATGGAGCGGGTCGACGTCCTCGGACGCGGGCGCGAGGCGGTCCTCGAGGCCGACCGCGCGTGGGGCCTGGCGCTGGCCGAGGACGAGGTCGACTACCTCGTCGAGGCGTTCACCGGCCTGGGCCGCAACCCCACCGACGTCGAGCTGACGATGTTCGCCCAGGCCAACTCCGAGCACTGCCGGCACAAGATCTTCAACTCCGACTTCGTCATCGACGGCCAGCCGCAGGAGCGCTCGCTCTTCTCGATGATCCGGCACACCGAGCAGGTCAGCCCGCAGCGCACGGTCGTGGCCTACAAGGACAACGCCTCGGTCATCGAGGGCGGCCGGGTCACCCGGTGGCTGCCCGAGGGCGGGGCGGAGGGCGACGCGGCCGGACTGTCGGGCCCGAGCCGCTACGGCCGGCGCGAGGAGGACGTCCACGTCCTCATGAAGGTCGAGACGCACAACCACCCCACCGCCATCTCGCCCTTCCCCGGCGCCGCGACCGGCGCCGGCGGCGAGATCCGCGACGAGGGCGCGACGGGCCGCGGCTCGGCGCCGAAGGCGGGCCTCAACGGCTTCGTCGTCTCCAACCTGCACCTGCCCGGCACCTCCGAGCCGTGGGAGACCGAGCGGTATGGCGCGCCCGCCCACCTCGCGACCCCGCTCGACATCATGGTCGAGGGCCCGGTCGGCGCAGCGGCCTTCAACAACGAGTTCGGCCGGCCGGCGCTGGGCGGCTTCTTCCGGGTCTACGAGCAGACGGTCGACCGCGTGCGCCGCGGCTACCACAAGCCGATCATGAGCGCCGGCGGCCTGGGCTCGATCGGCGCCTCGCAGACCGCCAAGGTCCGCTTCCCGGCCGGGACCCTCCTCGTGCAGCTGGGCGGTCCGGGCATGCGGATCGGCATGGGAGGCGGCGCCGCCTCCTCGATGGCCTCCGGCGTCAACGCCGCCGAGCTGGACTTCGACTCGGTGCAGCGCGGCAACCCGGAGATGGAGCGGCGCGCCCAGGAGGTCATCAACCACTGCGCCTCGCTGGGAGCCGACAACCCGGTGCTTGCGATCCACGACGTGGGCGCCGGGGGCCTGTCCAACGCCTTCCCCGAGCTGGTGGACGACGCCGGCCTCGGGGCGCGCTTCGACCTGGACGCGGTGCCGCTGGAGGAGTCGGGGCTGGCGCCCAAGGAGATCTGGTCCAACGAGAGCCAGGAGCGCTACGTCCTGGCGATCGCCCCCGGCTCGCTCGAGGCCTTCCGGGCGCTGTGCGAACGCGAGCGCGCGCCCTTCGCCGTCGTCGGCGTCGCGCAGGACGACGGGCAGCTGGTCCTGCGTGGCACGGGCCGAGACGGCGAGGACCTCGTCGCGGTCGACATGCCGATGGAGGTCCTGCTCGGCAAGCCGCCGCGGATGACCCGCGACGTCACCCGCGTGGAGCGCTCCGCCGAGGAGCTCGACCTCGCGGCCCTCGACGCGGCCGCGGTGCGGGAGGCGGCGTACGCCGTGCTGCGGCACCCGAGCGTGGCGTCCAAGCGCTTCCTCATCACGATCGGCGACCGCACCGTCGGCGGGCTGTCCCACCGCGACCAGATGGTCGGCCCCTGGCAGGTGCCCGTGGCCGACGTCGCCGTGACCCTGTCCGACCACGTCGGCCTCGCCGGCGAGGCGATGTCGTCGGGCGAGCGCACGCCGCTGGCCTCCGTCGACGCACCGGCGTCGGGGCGGATGGCCGTCGGCGAGGCGCTGACCAACCTGCTCGCCGCGCCCGTCCCCTCGCTGCGGGACGTCAAGCTCTCGCTCAACTGGATGGCGGCGTGCGGCGAGGAGGGCGAGGACGCGGCGCTCTACGACACCGTGCACGCGGTCGCGATGGAGCTGTGCCCGGCGCTGGGGATCGGCGTGCCGGTCGGCAAGGACTCGCTGTCCATGCGGTC
>QEUR01000102.1 GCA_003577095.1 Acidobacteriota bacterium | reverse complement strand
ATCGCCACCTCGATCCCGTTCATCGTCCTGGCGACCACCGACATCGACATCACCCTCGGGCAGATCCTCACCGCCTGGCTCGCGGTCGCCGCGGTCTACGGCACCTTCTACATCGTCGAGCCGCTGACGTACTTCCCGATCCTCGGGCCGGCCGGGATGTACCAGGCCTTCCTCATCGGCAACATCGCCAACAAGCTGGTGCCGTCGGCGATCGTGGCCCAGAACACGCTGGGCACCACGCCCGGCACCCGCAAGGCCGCCTACGCCGCGACCGCCGCCATCTCCGGGGCCGCCGTGGTCCACGTGGTGTCCCTGGTCGGCCTCGTCGGCGTCCTCGGCACCTGGATCGTCTCGATCACCCCGGAGTCGATCACCGACGTCGCGCGGATCTACATCCTGCCCGCCATCCTCGGTGGCGTCATGGTCCAGCTCATCGCGACCCTCAAGCAGGTCAGGGCCACCCTGATCGCGATCGGCGTGTCGTTGGCCGTGGTCTTCCTGATCGTCCCGTACACGCCCAAGTTCGTCTCCGGCTTCGCCGTCGCGATCGCCGTCGTCCTCACCGTGGTCGTCGCGTGGTACACCCGCGACCGCAGCGCCGCCACCGAGGGCGCGGAGGACCCGGACGTCGAGGACTCCCTCATCAACTAGCGTCGACGTGGACGGCCCGGGCGGACACCCCCCGCCCGGGCCGCCCGCGCGCCCGCCGCACCTGCACCGCATACCCTCCGACCGACAGGACCCTGACGTGACCGACCTCACCTGGCTCTCCACCCGCGAGCTCGCAGCCCTCATCGCCGACGGGCAGGTGAGCGCGACGGAGGCCGTGCGCGCCCACCTCGCCCGGATCGAGGAGGTCAACCCGGCGATCAACGCGGTGGTCACCCTCGAGCCCGAGCGCGCCCTGGAGGAGGCGCGGGTGCTGGACGAGAGGTATGTGGTCTCCCGCCGGTCGGGCGAGCCGCTCCCGCGGCTGCACGGGGTGCCGATGACGCACAAGGACACCCACGACGTCGCCGGGATGCGCACCACGCTCGGCTCGCCGCTCTTCGCCGACCGGGTCCCGGACACCGACGACCTGGTCGTGGCGCGGCTGCGCGCGGCAGGGGTGATCTCCACCGGCAAGAACAACGTGCCGGAGTTCGCCGCGGGGGCGCACACCTTCAACCCGGTCTTCGGCACGACGGTCAACCCCTACCACACGAGCAGGTCGGTCGCCGGCTCGTCCGGGGGCGTGGGCGCGGCGATCGCCGCCGGCATCCAGGCCTCCGGGGACGGGTCCGACATGGGCGGGTCGCTGCGCACGCCGGCGTCGTTCAACAACGTGGTCGGCATGCGTCCCTCCAACGGCCGCGTGCCGCACACACCTCCCGGTGACGCCTGGGCGTGGCTGGCGCAGCAGGGCTTCATGGGACGCACGGTCGGCGACGTGGCGCTGCTGATGAGCGTCGGCTGCGGGCCCGACCCCGACGGGCCGTGCTCGGTCCAGGAGCCGGGCAGCGTCTTCGACCTGCCCGAGTTCGAGCTGGGCGCGGAGCGGGAGACGCGGCTGGACGGGCTGAGGGTCGGCGTCGACCCCCGGCTCGGCGGCCTCCTGGAGGTCGAGGCGGAGGTCGTCGAGGCGGTCCTGGCCTCGGCGGGCGTCTTCGAGGCGCTCGGCGCCGGCGTCGACGACGCGGCGCCGGACCTGCGCGAGGCCGACCAGGTCTTCGCCGTGCAGCGCGCCTACGACTTCGTCGCGCTGTGGGGCGACCTCGTCCGGGAGGAGGCCGCGCGGCCCGAGGGCGGCCGCATCAAGGACGCGATCGTCTGGAACACCAGGCTCGGGTTCGACCTCACCGCCGACGACCTGGTGGCCAAGGACGCCGCCCGGGGCCGGCTGTGGCAGGCGACGCGCGCCTACTTCACCACCCACGACGTGCTCGTCACCGCGACGGCCCAGGCGCTGCCCTTCGACGCCGAGCTGGAGTACCCGCAGAGCATCAACGGCCGGCCGATGGACAACTACCTGGAGTGGATGCGCGCCGTGACCCTGATCTCGGCGACCGGTTGCCCGGCGATCTCGGTGCCCGGAGGGTTCTCCAGGGACGGGCTGCCGATCGGGATCCAGATCGTCGCCGCGCCGGGGCGGGACGTGGACCTGCTGCGGGTGGCGCACGCCTTCGAGCGGGCGACGAGGTACGCCGAGCGGCACCCGGACCTCTGAGGGCGCGGTCGACGAGCAGGCATGCGTACCGCTCCCGCCCACGCCGCCAGCGCCCGCCGGTGTCCCCGGCTGCAGGTGCAGAGTGGTCGCCCTGACGACCGACACGCCGCGGTGCACCTGGTGCTCGTGCGGGACACGCCGGTGGCCGGCCCGCTGCCGCAAGGATCCGCTGACGAGGGCGATGTGGGTCAGCCCGCGGGACCTTCGCAAGGATCCGCTCCGCATGGAGCCGATCCGCGCGGCGGCTACTCGTTGTCGCCGCCCGTGTCCGACCCGGGCGCGCCCGACCCCTGCGTGTTGTCCCCGTCCTGGAAGACCCAGTCCGCGACCTCGGGCAGGTCCTCGCCGTGCTCCCGCGTCCACTGCCGGGCGCGCACGCGCGTGTCGAGCATCTGCTGGCGCAGCAGCGAGGCGCGCTCGGCCAGGCCGGGCACCCGGTCGATGACGTCGGCGACGATCCGGTAGCGGTCCAGGTCGTTGAGCATCAGCATGTCGAAGGGCGTGGTGGTCGTGCCCTGCTCCTTGAAGCCGCGCACGTGGATGTTGCTGTGGTTGGTGCGCCGGTAGGTGAGCTGGTGCACCAGCGACGGGTAGCCGTGAAAGGCGAAGATCACCGGCCGGTCGGTGGTGAAGAGCGCGTCGAAGTCGGGGTGGCTCAGCCCGTGCGGGTGCTTCTTCTCGTCCTGCAGCCGCATCAGGTCGACCACGTTGACCACGCGCACCCGCAGGTCGGGCAGATGCTCGCGCAGCAGCTTGGCCGCCGCGATCGCCTCGATCGTGGGGATGTCGCCGGCGCAGCCCAGCACGACGTCCGGCTTCTCGCCCTGCACCTCCGACCCGGCCCAGTCCCAGATGCCGATCCCGCGGGTGCAGTGCAGGACGGCCTCCTCCATGGACAGCCACTGCGGCCCGGGCTGCTTGCCGCAGACCACGACGTTGACGTAGTCCTTGCTGCGCAGCACGTGGTCGAAGGTCGACAGCAGCGTGTTGGCGTCCGGCGGCAGGTAGATCCGGATGACGTCGGCGGTCTTGTTCATCACCACGTCGAGGAAACCCGGGTCCTGGTGGGAGAAGCCGTTGTGGTCCTGGCGCCACACGTGCGAGGAGAGCAGGTAGTTCAGCGACGGCACCGGTGCTCGCCACGGGATGTCCCGGCAGGCGTCCAGCCACTTGGCGTGCTGGTTGAACATCGAGTCGACGATGTGCACGAACGCCTCGTAGCTGTTGAACAGCCCGTGCCGCCCGGTGAGCAGGTAGCCCTCGAGCCAGCCCTGGCACTGGTGCTCCGAGAGCACCTCCATCACCCGGCCCCGTCGGGACAGGTCGACGTCGGTGTCGACGACCTTCGCCTGCCAGGCCTTGCCGGTCTTTTCGACCGCCGCGCCGAGCCGGTTGGAGTTGGTCTCGTCCGGGCCGAAGAGGCGGAACGTCTCACGGTTGGCGTCGAGCACGTCGGCGACCCACCCGCCGAGCACGCGCGTCGGCTCCGCGACGGCGCCGCCGGGGGTGGGGACGTCCACGGCATACTTCCGGAAGTCGGGCAGGTGGAGGTCCCGGGTGAGCAGGCCGCCGTTGGCGTGCGGGTTGGCGCTCATCCGTCTCGTGCCGGAGGGGTTGTTGCGCGCGACCAGCGGCGCGATCCGTCCCTCCTCGTCGAAGAGCTCCTCGGGCCGGTAGCTGCGCATCCAGTCCTCCAGCAGGCGGGTGTGCTCCTCGTTGCCGCGCACCGAGGCCATCGGCACCTGATGGCTGCGCCACGTCCCCTCGACCGGCAGCCCGTCGACCTCCTCGGGGCCGGTCCAGCCCTTGGGCGTGCGCAGCACGATCATCGGCCACCGGGGACGGTCGGGTATGCCGTCTCTCGCCCTCGCGCGGATGTCCGCGATCTCCTCGAGCACCTCGGAGAGCAGGGTGGCGAACCGGCGGTGGATGCTCGCCGCGTCCTCGTCGTCGTAGCCGGCCTCGAAGAAGTAGGGCCGGTGGCCGTAGCCGACCATGAGGGCCTCGAGCTCCTCGCGCGGGATGCGGTCCAGGACCGTCGGGTTGGCGATCTTGTAGCCGTTGAGGTGCAGGACCGGCAGCACGGTGCCGTCGCCGACCGGGTCGAGGAACTTGTTGCTGTGCCAGGCGGTGGCCAGCGGACCGGTCTCGGCCTCGCCGTCGCCGATCACCGCCACCGCGACCAGGTCCGGGTTGTCGAAGACGGCGCCGTAGGCGTGCGACAGGACGTAGCCCAGCTCGCCGCCCTCGTGGATCGACCCCGGCGTCTGCGGGGCGACGTGGCTGGGGACGCCGCCGGGGAAGGAGAACTGCCGGAACAGGGCGTCGAGCCCCGCCTCGTCCGGGCCGACGTGCGAGTAGGTCTCCGAGTAGCTGCCCTCCAGCCAGGAGGCGGCGACCAGCGACGGGCCGCCGTGCCCGGGCCCGCTGAGGTAGATCATGTCCAGGTCCCGCTCGCGGATCTGGTGGTTGAGGTGGGCGTAGACGAAGTTCTGGCCGGGCGAGGTGCCCCAGTGCCCGAGCAGGCGCGGCTTGATGTCCTCCGCGGCGAGCGGCCGCCGCAGCAGCGCGTTGCCCACAGGTAGATCTGGCCGACCGCGAGGTAGTTGGCGGCGCGCCACCACGCGTCGATCGAGGCGACGGCCTCGTCGGGGATCGGCGCGGCCGGTGTGCCGCCGGGGTGCTGGGTATGGGTCTGCTGAGCCATGGCCCCAGCCTGTCGGCCCGGCGCGCCCGCGTCCAGTGGTGCCGCCGGTCCGCTCGACGACGCCGCGCCGGGCGCGCGCACCGAGCACCGGTGCCCGCGACGACGCAGGCGGGAGCGGGGCAGCCGCGCAACCTGGGCCGGTGGGGCAGGGCCGGGGGCGGATCCCCTACGGGTCGCCCCCGGCCCCTGGCCGAGGACCCCTCGAACAGGTCTCCATGGACCTCGACCTGTGCGTGGTCCCAACACCACATCGGTCACGCACGTGCTCCAAGGCTAGTGGTCGCTCCTCGGAGGCGCCAAAGGACCCCCGGGACGGCGGCGGCGTCATCGGTGGGAGGGCCCGGCCTCTCGAGGAGGATCTCCCGGTCGGTGCCGGGCGTCCGCCTGCCCCTAGCAGGTGAGCGGAACGCTGGTGCAGGCTGCCTGCACCCGCAACGGGGCGCACCACGGGCGGTCCTGACCGTCCGCGACCCCCGGTAGCGTTGCGCCCATGACCCCCACGGAGGCCCGACCGCTCAGCCGCGACGGCAGCGTCCACGTCACCGACGAGCGGGTCAACACGATCTCCCACCTGCTCGGGGCCTGCCTGGCCGTGCTCGGCTCCGCGGTACTCATGACCCGCGCCGGCGTGCACGGGGACCCGTGGGCCGCGGTCTCGCTGGGCGTCTACAGCTTCTCCCTCGTGCTGCTCTTCGTGTGCAGCACCCTGCACCACGGCATCGACGGCAGCCCCCGCCTCAACGAGGTGCTGCGCACGCTCGACTACACCTCGGTCTTCGCGCTCATCGCTGGGACGGTCACCCCGCTGGTCCTCGTGCTGGTGCGCAACCCGCTCGGCTGGGCGGTCCTGGGAGCGGTATGGGGCATCGCCGCCCTCGGCATCGTGCTGCGCTCGGTCTGGAGGCAGCTGCCGAAGTACGTCACCAACACCCTCTACATCGCCCTGGGCTGGATGCCCGTCGTGCTGGTCCTCGCCGGCCCGGCGCTCCCTGTGGGTGCGCTGGCGCTGATGGCCGCCGGGGGAGTGGTCTACAGCCTCGGCTTCGTGGTCTTCATCGCCGAGCGGCCCAACCCCGTGCCCGGGGTGTTCGGCTTCCACGAGCTGTGGCACGTGCTCGTCGTCGTGGCCGCGGCCCTGCACCACCTGCTCATGCAGCTCTACGTCGTGGGGGCCTGAGCCGGGACGCCGGAGCGGTCGTCCCGAGAGCTGCCCCCACGGCCGGCGTCCCTACAGTGGGCGTCATGAAGCACGCCGTCAGCCTCCCCCCGTTCACCGAGCCCGCGACGGTCGTCCGCTGGGGGCGGGAGGCCCAGGCGGCCGGCTGGGACGGGTTCTTCCTCTGGGACCACGTGCAGTGGCGGCCCGGCGCGGCGCCGCTCGACCCGTGGGTGATGCTCGGGGCGCTCGCCCAGGTGACGCGCACGGTGCGCCTGGGCACCCTGGTGACGCCGCTGTCCCGGCGCCGGCCCCACGTGGTGGCCAAGCAGCTGACCACGCTCGACCGGCTGAGCGCGGGGCGGGCCGTGCTCGGGGTCGGCCTCGGGGAGCCGGTGGACAGGGACTTCGCCGACCTCGGCGAGGAGCCGGACCCGAGGGCGAGGGCGGCGATGCTGGACGAGGGACTCGAGGTGGTGGACGGGCTGCTGAGGGGCCCAACCGACCACCGCGGCGAGCACTACCGGGTGTCCGCGGACCTGCGTCCGCGGCCCGTGCAGAGCCCCAGGCCGCCGATCTGGGTCGCCGGCGTCTCACCGCACCGCAGGCCGCTGGCGCGGGCGCGCCGCTGGGACGGCGTCGTGCCGATCGGCAAGGGCGACGACCTCACCCCGGAGGAGCTCGCGGCATACCTCCGCCTCGACGGGGAGGCGACCCGGGACGGCTGGGACGTCGTCGCCCACCGGGCCCCGGGAGCGGGCGCGCGGGAGTACGCCGACGCCGGCGCCACCTGGCTCGTGGAGAGCGTCCTGCCCACCCGGGACGGGTGGGAGCGCGAGGTCGACCGCATCGTCAACGACGGTCCCCGCCGCGACGGTCAGGCGCGCGCCGACTCGGCCTCCCAGACCGCGTAGAGGCGCTGCTGCTGCTCGTCGGACAGCTCGAAGGCGTCGACGAAGAGGGTGAGGGTGCTCGCCGAGATCAGCCGGCCGTTGAGGGCGCGGGAGGTGCGGTCCTTGAGGCTGCGGGGCAGGGCGCGGCGGCTCTCGGGCATCTCCCCGCGGTCCCACAGCTCGAGGGCGAGCACCCAGGCGACCCCCGCCTGGTTGAGCTGCCGGGCGCCGGTCCGACGGGCGTGCCGCAACCAGCGTCGTCGGCAGCGCAGGTCCTGCAGGAGGATCTCGCGCAGCAGGGCGGCCGTCCGGGGATAGACCTCGGCCGCCTGCCTCCCGGCCGACATGGTGGTGGACGTCCCTGCTGGGGCGGCGTCGATGACCGTCACGGAGACCCTCCTGAGTCCGAGTGTGGGTGCCCGCTCCCTGTTGCGGGCACCCACAGGGCCATTCCTAGCCGACCGGGTGAGCGTTGGCCAGCAAATCCGTCAAACCCGTACGCCTCCGTACACCGCACCCCCCTGACCTGCGGCTGCGACAGCCGTGAGACACAGTCGTGATACGTCTCCGTACGCTGTCGGAGCGGCAGAGGCAGGGTCGACGTGGAGGTGCAGCTTGCCGGAGAGCGGGGTACCGGACACCCCCGAGGAGTTCGCGCGCGACCTGACCGCGGCACGGCAGCACGCCGGTCTGTCGGTGAGGGATGTGGCCCGCGCGACGGGGATCCCGTCGGCGACGCTCGGCGGCTACTTCGCCGGACGGCACCTGCCGCCGACGAACCGGCCCGAGGTGCTCGCCGGCGTGCTCGGCGCGCTCGGGGTGCCCACCAGGGAGCATCCGGCGTGGCGCCGGCGGCTCCTCGAGCTGCACAGCCGGCGCCGCCGGCCGGCGGTGTCCCGGGCCCCCTACCCGGGGCTGCGGGCCTTCGACACCGAGGACCACGACCTCTTCTTCGGACGCGAGGAGCTGGTGGAGCGGCTGCTGTCCGCCGTCCAGCAGGCGGTGGACGACCCGCTGCCCGTCGTCGTAGTGGTGGGACCCTCCGGGGCCGGCAAGTCCTCCGTGCTCCGTGCCGGTCTGCTGGCGTCGCTGCCGGCCGGCGTCGGGACGCTGACCACGCCCACCGGGCTGGACGTGCCGGCCGGGGGGACCGCTGCCGCGGACGGACCCGTCCGCGGCGTCCTGGTCGTCGACCAGCTCGAGGAGCTCTGGACCCACCCGGCCCTGAAGGCGGAGGCGGACCGGACGCTGGACGACCTGCTCTCCTGGGCCGCGGGCGGCGCCGGGCGGGTGCTGGTCCTGGGGCTGCGGG
Organism: Acidobacteriota bacterium; assembly: GCA_003577095.1. Classification (GTDB taxonomy): domain Bacteria; phylum Actinomycetota; class Actinomycetes; order Actinomycetales; family Dermatophilaceae; genus Ornithinicoccus. Next base: position 1,476 of record QEUR01000102.1, on the reverse strand, counting down.
CCGACTTCTTCGGCGAGGCCATGCGGCACCCCGCGCTCGCGCAGGTCCTCGAGCACCGGCAGGTGCTCGTGGGGCCGCTCGGCGGCGAGCAGCTGCGGCAGGCGATCGAGGGGCCGGCCCGGCGCGTCGGCCTGGCCCTGGAGCCCGGGCTGGCGGAGGTGATCCTCGCCGACGTGCGGCAGGACACCGTGGGGTCGCCGCTGCCGCACCTGGCCCAGGTGCTGGAGACGATGTGGGAGGCCGGTGACCGGCGCGCGCTCACGGTCGAGGACTACCGGAGGGCGGGCGGTCTCGAGGGCGCGATCCGCCAGTCCGCGGAGGCGGCCCTCGCCTCGCTGCCGGCCGAGCAGCACGGTCTGGCGATGACGGTGCTGCTGCGGATGGTCACCGGGTCCGGGCAGGGCTGGACCCGCAGGCTGGTCTCGGTCGCCGAGCTGGCCGCGCTGGACGCGGCCGCGCGCGAGGTGCTGGACCACTTCGTGGCCCGCCGCCTCGTCACGGTCGGGACCGACGTGGCGACGCTGAGCCACGAGTCCCTGGTCGGTGCCTGGCCGCGGCTCCGGGACGCCGTCGAGGCCCGTCGTGGCGACCTGGCCAGGCGGGACTCGCTCGAACGCGTCGCCCGCGACTGGGACGAGGACGGCCGGAGCGAGGACCACCTGCTGCGCGGGAGCCGGCTGGCGGCGACGGACGAGTGGGTGGTGGCCGCCCCCGAGCCGCTGCCGGCGCTGCAGCAGGACTTCCTCGACGCCAGCCGCCGGCTGGAGGAGAGGACCCGCTCCGAGCGAACCGCCGCCCGCCGCCGCCGGCAGGCGGTGCTCGTCCTGATGGCCGTGCTCCTGCTGGTGGCCAGCGTCGCCGGCCTGACCGCCGTGCGGGCCTCGGACGCCGCACGCACCCAGCGCGACCAGGCGCAGTCGCGCCAGATGGCCGTCGCTGCCGCCAACCAGCGCGAGACGGACCCGGGCCTGTCCCAGCAGCTGGCGGTCGCGGCATACCGGGCCTCCGACACCCGGGAGAGCCGGTCGGCCGTGCTGGACGCGACCACCAGCCCGGTCATCACCGCCTGGTCGCTCGAGGACGCCGTCCTGGAGCGCGCCGCCACGGTCGCCGGCGGCGAGCACCTGGTGCTCTCCGGCCCGTCCGGCGGGGTCCGGGTGGTGAGCCCCCGGGACGGCGCAGCACCTGGCTGGGACGTGGTCGGCACGGTGGAGCAGGTCGGCGGGACCGGGCGCACCCCGGTCGTCAGCCGTCTGGTGCCGCACCCCGTGCGGCCGTGGGTGGTGGTCGCGGGCAGCTCCGTGCAGGAGGGCACGGACGACGAACCGCTGCTCGTGCTGCTGGATCTCTCCGACCCGGCCTCGCCACGCGTCGTCCCCGTCCAGATCCCGGCGCGCCCGACCGCGGCAGCCTTCGTCGGCGGCGGCGACGAGCTGGTCGTGGCGGACGAGGACGCGCTGCTGCACCTGTACGAGG
>QEUR01000101.1 GCA_003577095.1 Acidobacteriota bacterium | reverse complement strand
GACTTCGGCTGCACGCACGAGGAGCTCGCCGGTCGGATCGGGCGTTCCCGCCCCCAGATCTCCAACACCATCCGCCTGCTCCGTCTCCCGCCGCTCGTGCAGCGCCGCGTGGCCTCGGGCGTGCTCAGCGCCGGCCACGCCCGGGCCCTGCTGGGTCTGGAAGACGGCGCGGCCATGGAGCGGCTGGCCCAGCGCATCGTCGCCGAGGGTCTGTCGGTGCGCTCCGTCGAGGAGATCGTCATGCTTGGGGCGGACGACGCTCCCACCACCCGCCGCCCCCGGAGCCGCCCGGCGCCCTCCCCGGAGCTGGAGCGGGTGGCCAGCGACCTGTCCGAGCGCCTGGAGACCAGGGTGCAGGTGAGCATGGGCCGACGGAAGGGCCGCATCACCGTCGAGTTCGCAGGTCAGGAGGACCTGGAGCGCATCCTGCAGGTGCTCGGCGGCCAGTGACGCGGTCCCGCCGACCGGTCTGCCGCGGCCTGTTCTCCACAGGACGCACGACGGCCGTCCACAGGGCTGTGGACAACCCGTGTGGACGGCCGGTGGACAACCGTGGGAGCGCGGGGCTCAGGCGGTGAACTGCTCCATCTCCTGGGCCAGCTTCTTCTTCGGCAGGGCACCGACGAGGGTCTTGACGACCTCTCCGCCGGAGTAGACGTTCATCGTCGGGATGCCGGTGATGCCGTAGGCCTGGGTGGTCTGCGGGTTGTCGTCGGTGTTGAGCTTGACGACCTTGAGCTTGTCGCCCCACTGCTCGGAGAGTTCCTCGAGGATGGGTGCGATCATCTTGCACGGGCCGCACCAGGGCGCCCAGAAGTCGACGAGCACCGGCCCGTCGTGCTGGAGGACGTCCTCGGTGAAGGTGGCGTCGCTGGTGTGGGTGATGGCCATGGGTGGTTCCTTCCGGGTCTGCGGGATTCTGCGTGGGGTGGCGGTCGGGCTGCGGGTCAGACGGTCTCGAGCACCGAGGCGAGGTGCCGCTCGGCGTCGAGGGCGGCCGAGCAGCCGGTGCCGGCGGCGGTGATCGCCTGCCGGTAGGTGTGGTCGACCAGGTCGCCGCAGGCGAAGACGCCCGGCACGCTGGTGGCGGTGCCACGGCCCTCGACGAGGACGTAGCCCTCGTCGTCCAGCGCGACCTGGCCCCGGACGAGCTCGCTGCGCGGGTCGTGCCCGATCGCGATGAACAGGCCGGGCGTCTCCAGCTCGCGCGTCTCACCGGTTACGGTGTCCCGCAACGTGATCGAGGACAGCTTAGGGTCGCCGTGGAGGGCGATCACCTCGGCGTTCCAGATGAAGCTGATCTTGGGGTCGTTGAGGGCGCGCTCGGCCATGATCTTGCTCGCGCGCAGCTCGTCGCGCCGGTGCACGACGGTCACCGTGCGACCGAACCGGCTGAGGAAGGTGGCCTCCTCCATCGCGGAGTCGCCGCCGCCGACGACCACGATGTCCTGGTCGCGGAAGAACGCGCCGTCGCAGGTGGCGCACCACGACACGCCGTGCCCGGAGAGCTGCTGCTCCTCGGGCAGCCCCAGCTGCCGGTAGGCCGAGCCCATCGCCAGGATCACGGTGCGGGTGCGGTGGACGGTGCCCTCGCCGTCGGTGACGGTCTTGACCGGTCCGGCCAGGTCCACCTCGACGACGTCCTCGCGGACCAGCTCGGCGCCGAAGCGCTCCGCCTGCTCGCGCATGTTCATCATCAGCTCCGGACCCATGATGCCCTCGGGGAAGCCCGGGAAGTTCTCCACGTCCGTGGTGTTCATCAGCGCGCCGCCGGCGGTGACCGAACCCTCGAAGACGAGGGGCGCCAGGTTGGCACGGGCCGCGTAGACGGCCGCGGTGTAGCCGGCGGGCCCGGAGCCGATGATGATGACGTCGCGGACCGCGTCGCCCGCGGGCTGGGGTGCGGTCGGCGTCACCTCGACGGGCGGCGTGACCTCGATGGGGAACGTCATGGGGTCCTTCCTGGCGTTCGTCGGGGCGGGCGCACCGCAACCGGGCGCGCCACGAGGTGGAGGCAGGTCCTCCTGTCCAACCGATCCTAGAGGGCGGATGTTCCCGTCGACCGCCCGCGGTCACCGGCCCCAGATGAGCTGGTCCAGCGGCTCCACGTCCGCGCCGCCGGTGCAGGCGGCCGGGACCAGCACGGCCGCCCCGGCGTCGCCGTCCCTCCCGACCAGCACCACGACCGGGTCTCCCGCGTAGACGGCCTCCGCGGCCTGTCGCACCGGCCAGGCGCGCTCCACGCCGCCGGCCTGCCAGCAGCGCTCGGCACCGGCGGGGGTGAGGGTGGACCGGTCCGAGGAGGCGCCGAGGTCCCGCTCCAGGGCGGCGAGGACGTCCTCCCGCACCGCGCCGGCGGAGATCTCGCCGAGCGGCGGGAGCAGCTCGACGGCGGTGCCGGCCCCGGCGGCCGTGTCTTCGTCCGCCGCGTCGGCGTCTTCCGGGGCGTCGGCACCGGCCGCGGCGTCGCCGACGTCCGCCCCGGCGTCGGCGGCCGTCTCGGCCTGCTCCTGCGCCGCGGTGTCCTGCCCGCCCCCGCCGTCGGCGGCCATCACGTCGTCCTGGCTCCCGCCGTCCGCCGCCCCGCGGGAGTGGGTGCTGACCTGCGCGGCGCTGTCCATCCCGGCGGTCCCGCCGAGGAGTCCGTCCCCGGCCAGCTCGCCGACGGCCACGGTGGCGACCAGCAGCCCGGCCGCGGCCACGCCGAGGTAGGCCAGGGTGCGTCCCGGGCGGCGGCGCGAGCGCTGCTCGGACAGGTCGACGACCGGTGCCGACCCTCCCGCGCCGGCCCCACGCTCGGCGCGGTGCTCCTGCTCCTCGCTCAGCCGGGCGCTGATGCGCTCGACCAGGTCGACCGGCATCGGGCCGGGGTCGGGCAGGGTCCGCAGGAGGTCGCGGATGCCGGTGGGGTCGTCCTCGTCCGTGGCTTGGCCGCGGTGGGGACGTTGGCCCTCGGTGGGCGTCACGCAGGGACCTCCTCACGGTGGTCGTGGTCGGGAGCGGGGGCCGGGGCCTCCTGGCGGAGGGTGACCGGCTCCCGGTGGGCCGCATCCGGCTCACATGGGTACGACGAGCGGCCGTGCGACCGGGTTCCCGAGGACCGGGTGAGCCACGTCATACCCCGTCCTCCGGCTCCTCGGCGGCGCGCAGGATCCTGGCCATCGCCTCCCGGCCGCGCGAGCAGCGGGACTTGACCGTCCCCTCGGCCACCTCGAGCACGGCGGCGGCCTCCGCCACGCTCAGCCCGTGCATGTCGACGAGCGTGAGCGCGAGCTGCTGGCCCTCGGGGAGCTGGGCGAGGGCGGCCCGCACGTCCAGACGGACGTCGACGGCGTGGTGACGGTCCCGCGGCTCCACGGGCTCGTGGTCGTCGATGTCGGCGGCGGGGCGCACGCGGCGCAGGCGGTCCAGGCAGGCGTTGACGGTGATCCGGTGCAGCCAGGTCGTCAGCTGCGCGTCGCCGCGGAAGGAGGCCGCGCGGCGGAAGGCGTTGAGGAAGGCGTCCTGGACCGCGTCGGCGGCCGTCTCGGGGTCCCGTGTCGTGCGCAGCGCCAGGGCCCACATCCGGTCGCGGTGCCGGCGGAAGATCTCCCCGAAGGCCTCGCTGTCGCCGTCCACGTGCAGCCGCATCAGCGTGCGGTCGTCCAGCGCGGCCAGGTCCCTCGTCACGGCGTCGGCCCCCGTCGTGCTCACCGGACGGTGATCTCCCGCACGCTGACGACCTCGCCCTCCGGGGAGGTCCAGGCACGGGTGAACCACACCACCAGGTAGCGACCGGTCGCCGGCTCGTCCGGGGTCACCGTCCAGGTGCCGCTCGCGTCCTCGGAGCTGCCGAGCTCGGTCGCCCCGGCGATCGTCGGCTCGTCGGCCAGGTATGCCGTCACGCCCACGTCCCCCTCGCCCAGCTGGACCTCGACCTCGCTCACCTGCGCACCCTCGCCGAGGTCGAGGACCAGGCCGACGCCGGTCTTCAGGCCGCCCCAGCCGGGCGAGAGGTAGGTCTGCGAGCTCCAGGCGGTGTCGGGGTCACCGTCGACCGCGAGCGGCGCGTCGGCGTCGTTCTCGTCGCCGTCGCCCTCCGGGTCGAAGGAGGCGATGCCGAGCACGGGCAGCGTGCCGCCGGCGGCCGGCGGGGCCGTCGCGGCGGTCTCGGTCTCCTCGGGCTGGCCCTCACCCTCGGCGGCGCCGCCGGTCGCGCCGGCGGTGGACTGCGTCGCGTCGGTGGTGGGCTGCACCGCCGGCGTGGTCGCGGCGGGCGTGTCCTCGCCGCCCAGGCCGCGCAGGGCGCTCCAGCCGAGGACGACGGCCAGGCCGAGCAGCCCGACGAGCACCAGCATGACCACGGCGGTCTGCAGGCCGGTGCCCCGCTCCTCCGGCAGGCCCGAGGGCGGGGGCCCCGCCGGCCGGCCGGGTGGCGACCCGGCCGGACGGTCGGTGCGCGGGGCGATGCGCTCGCCGGTGCTGCGCACGCCCAGCAGCTCGGCGGTGGACGGCCTGCGCGGGGCCTCCTGCGCCGGACCGGGCTCCCGGCCACCGACGCCGAAGATGCCGCCGGTGCGGTCGGCGTCCTCCTCGCCCGCGCTGCCCCCGCGCGGCGGGCGGGGGACCCGGGCGGTGGCGTCAGGGTCCTCCCCCTCCGCGTCGCCGCCGGAGGGCGGCTGCTCGGTGTCGGCGGGATGGGCGGCGGCCGCGACGGCGCTGGCCGTGGACGCCGGGACGGGCCCGCCCGTTGTGGTCTCGGAAGGGGAGTGCAGCGACGTGGGCCGGTCGCCGCGGACCATCTCCGAGGACCACGGCGAGAGCTGCCTGGCCAGGTCGCCGGGGGTGCGGGGCAGGCTGCCCATCGCGCTGTCCGGCCCGTGCACGGTGCGGCACAGGGCGTCGAGGTCGCCGGGCACGCCGCCCACCACCTCCGACGGCGCGAGCAGCGAGCCGTCGGCGAGGCGTCGGGCGGGCCGCAGCCCGGGCAGGTCCTCGCCAGGCCACCGGCCGGTCAGACCGGTGTAGAGCAGCGACACCAGGTCGGCGGTGTCGATGATCGAGGCCTCCGCCGAGGTGACGTCGTCGGTCCCCTCGAGCGCGGACGCCACGCCCACCCCGGAGATCTTGACGGTGCCGTCGCTGGTCCGCAGCACCGAGTGCGGGTTGAGGTAGAGGTGGTGCAGGCCGCGGCGGCGCGCGGACTCCAGTCCGGCGGCCGTCTCGCCGATGATCCGGCGCACCTCCTCGGGGGCCAGCGGCTCGTCGGCGACCAGGGACGCGAGCGACTCCGCCTCGCTCAGGCCCTCCTCGACGATCCAGGACAGGCCGTCGTCGCTGCCGACGTCGAGCACGCGGACCAGGCGCGGGTCGTCCACCGAGGCCACCCGCCGGGCGCCGTCGAGGGCCGCCTCGGCGGTCGCCTCGAACTCGCCGGTGGCGGGCAGGACGGTGACCGCCACGAGCCGGCCGAGGGTGACGTCCCGCGCGGACCAGTACTCGAGGCTGCCGCCCTCGCGGCGCGCCAGGAGCTCGTCCAGGGCGTAGCGTTCACCCAGGACGGTGCCCACCTCGAGCCGGTCCATGTCCTCGTCCTTCCCGCCGTCCCCGCTGGTCGCGGGCCGGTCCCACCCTAGTGTGCCCGCAGAGTCCCCCCGGGGAGCACGGGACGCGCTCGACGGTGTCACTTCCTCGTCGGCCGGTCCGGCGCCCTCCCACGGGATGTCGTGCCAGGGGAGCGCCGGGAGCCTCCCGCTGTCGTCCCCCAGGGGCAGCGGCTGGTCGGTGTGCGGTGCCGGTCCGGGCTCCCGTCCCGGCCCGTCGGCGGGAGCGGCCCCCGCCACCAGCCGGCGTCCTCCCGGCAGCCGGCGCAGCAGCGGCGCGGCCGCCTCGGCGAGCTCGGCCACCCCGAGGCGGTGGGCGAGCACGGCATACAGGACCACGAACAGCAGCCCCCCGACGCCGAGCACCACGACGACCCGCAGCCACTGCCCCGCGTCCACGCTCGGCACGGTGACCAGCTCGCGGGGCACCAGCAGGCGCAGGAGCAGCCAGGTCGGGACGCCCGCGAGCAGCGCCGCGCCCAGCGCCCGCGCCCCGGTGGAGAGCACGCCCCCGAGGTCGGTCGCGGGAAGCCGGCGGTGCACCGCCCGCAGCCCGAGCACCGCGGCGGTGGTCTGCCCCAGCGCCTGCCCGGCGCCGACGAGCAGCGCCGCCACCTGCGGGCTCGAGAGCCGGGCGACCACCAGCACCACGAGCAGCACGGTGGTGATCGCGATCTGGAAGCCGAAGGGCGTCCGGGCGTCCTCGAAGGAGTAGAAGACGCGCGCGCAGAGCAGGTAGACGCCGTAGGGGACCAGGCCGAGCGACAGCACGGTGAGCACGGGCGCCATCGCCCGCGGGTCGGCGTTGTCCGGGAAGATCACGCGCACCACGTAGGGGGCCAGCACCATCATCCCCACGGCCAGCGGCACCATCGCGGTGACGAGCAGGCGCAACCCGCGCGAGGTCTGCTCGGCCATCTCCGCGTGCGCCCCGCGCGCGGCCGCCTTGGACAGCACCGGGTAGATGGCCGTCAGCAGGGAGAGCGCGACCAGGGAGTGCGGGAGGATGTAGATGAGGAAGGCGTTGTCGTAGGCCGCCTTGCCCGGGGCGGTGGGAGCCACCACGGCGACCCAGGCCAGGACGTTGTAGACCACGAGCATCCCCAGCTGGCTCAGCCCGACGTCCGCGAGCGACCAGCCGGCCATCCGGGAGGCCGAGCCCAGCCCCACGCCGCGGAACCCCCAGCGGAAGCTCCACCGGAAACCGGTGCTGCGCACCGCGGGGACCAGAACGACGGCCTGCAGGACGATCCCGAGCGTCGCCGTGCCGGCGAGCAGACACACCATGCCGGGCGTCCAGGCCTCCAGCGGCGTCCCGCCGTCCTCCGGCGCCAGGGCGGCGCCGGGGTAGCGCCGGAGGAAGAGGACGATGCCGGTGATCGCGACGACGTTGGCCAGGGCGGGCGACCACATGAAGGCCGCGAACCGGTGGTGCGCGGAGAGGACCTGCCCCAGCAGCGTGTGCAGCCCGTAGAAGAGGATCTGCGGGATGCACAGGTAGGCGAACAGGATCGCCAGGCTCAGCTCCGGACCGCCCCAGGGCCACTGGAGGTTGTAGAGCTTGGTGACCAGCGGCGCGGCCGCCACGAAGACGACGGTGCCCACGACGAGCACGCTGAGCGCCAGGGTCAGCAGGCGGTCGGTGTAGTCCTTGCCCTCGTCGCCCCGGAGCAGGGCCCGGGTGATCTGCGGGAGCAGCACGACGTTGAGGACGCCGGCGGCCAGGAGCACGTAGATGGTGTTGGGCAGCGAGTTCGCCGCCTGCCAGACGTTGGCCGCGGGCGTGGTCACGCCGATCGCGGCGGTCAGCAGCGAGACCCGCAGCAGCCCCAGCACGCGGGAGACCAGCGTGCCCGAGGCCATCACCAGGCTGGAGCGGGCGAGCGAGGCCGAGCTGCCCTGCGCCTGGCTCACCGGCCGCCCCCGTCGGGGTCGGCGGGCAGCGCCGCGGTGCGCGGCTGGCCGCGCAGGGCACGGACGAGGCCGAGGACGAGGACCAGCCCGGCGGCGGTCCCCAGCACCCAGTAGATCCACACGCCGGTCGGGCGCACCCGCACGGTGACCCGCGCGTCGTCGCCCAGCCGGGTGCCGTTCGGCGCGGTCAGCTGCGCCGTGACCGTGGTCTTGCCCCGGGTCACCGCCTGGGCGGTGAAGGAGACCGTGGCGCGGCTGCCCGCCCCGACCGAGATCGGGGCCGGCTGATCCACGATCCGCAGCAGGCTGGTGTCGGGCACGACCTGCACGCGCACGTCCACCACGTCGACGGGAAGGTCGTTGACGACCGTGACCTGCATGATGCCGCTGTCGGAGAGGAAGTTGACGGTGCTCGGGTTGACGTGGACGCCCTCGGCCGCGTCGGTGCTGAGCGTGCGCAGCCGTCGCCAGCTGGTCGGCCAGGACTCCGGTGCCCCGCGCCACCGGGTCGACCACAGCTGCGCCAGGACCGGCTGCCACGACCCGACGGCAGGGGCGCCGGAGAGGACCTGACGCAGACCCTGGAGCTGGCGGTCGAGCCGGATCAGGTCGCGCACCCGGCCGGCGTCGAGGGCCGGCGGCCGCGAGGTGACCACCGGTGCGGTGACGCCGAGCACCTCCGGGTCCGGCGCGACCCCGCTGAGCGCGAGGGGGGCGGTGCCGGCGGCCGCCGAGACGAGCTCGTCGGCGCCCACGGGCACGGTCCAGGGCGCCTCCTGCAGGCCCTCCGACAGCTCGGTGAGGACCTCCTCGGGCACCTCGGTGCCGCGCCGGGGCCCGTAGACGATCGAGCGTCCGCCCGCCGGCTGCTGGAGGTATGCCGTGAGGTTGTCCGCGATCAGCTGCTGCACCGCGGCACCCACCCCGTGCTCGGCGACGGTGTCCTCCGCCGTGGCCAGCAGCCCGCCCGCGCGGGAGTCGGCGCCGAGGGCGGTCACGTCCGGCAGGCCCTCCACCCGGGCCGCCGCCCCGCCGACCGGTCTGCCAGACCCGCCCGACAGGGACTCGAGCGGCACCACGACCACGCCCAGGCCTCCGGGGCTGCTCGTGCGGCCCGCCCACAGGCGGTCCAGCCGGGCCAGGTCCTCCTCGGACGGGGCGTCCAGCGCCGGCCACGCCACGTCGTGCCGGCCGCGGTCCAGCAGGTCGTCGACCCGCTCCGGGTGCGCGGCCAGCGGCAGCCCCACCACCGTCCGGGCGGTCGGTGAGCCGACCCCGAGCTCGAGCAGCGCCGCGACGTCGGGGTCCGCGACGGGCAGCCACCAGAGGCGGTCCGGCGAGATCTGCGACAGCCGGCTCCGGACGACCGCGAGGTCGTCCTCGACCACCTCGCGGGTCACGACCTCCGGCGGCGTGCCCTCGTCCTCGGCGCTCCCGAGCCCGCGACCGACGTCCAGGCCCTGGTCGGCCGCCGGACGGGACGGCGGAGGGGCGGTCACGGCCGCCGCCCCGTCCGCGCCGTCCGCTCCACCGGTCGTGCCGGCCCCGGTCGGCGCCGTGGTCTCCGGCGCATCCTCCGTGTCCGGCTCCTCCTGCGTCCCGGTGCCGCCGGCCGGGGCGGTGCTGCCCGGCGCCGACGTCTGCGCCGGGGTCTGCGCGGTCTCCCCGGGCTCCCCCTCGGGGGCGATCGTCAGGCTCTCGGAGGGGTCGAGCTGGACGAGCAGGGAGGGGTCGACCACCCAGCTCACCTCCGGCAGGTCGAGGGCGTCCAGCCAGGTGCGCACCGCGGAGCCGGTGCCGACGGCGGAGTGCCACGCCTCCTGCCGCTCGGTGTCGTCCTCGCTGGCCAGGGCCGGGTCGGCGGGCAGGCCGAGCGGCACCACCCACGCGTGCTCCAGCGGCGTGGGGACCTCCTCGGCACGGGCGACCGAGACGGCCGTGCGGAGCCGGGCCACCGGAACCCCGTGCTCGTCCAGGGCACGCACCTCGACCGCCAGCGCGGTCAGGTCGTCAGGCAGCCCGGAGAAGGCACCCTCGGGGACCTCGACGCGGAACGGGACGTCCCGGCCCGGCGCCACGACGGGTCCCACCCCGTCCACGCCCAGGATCCAGCCGGGCTCGCGCTCGTCGGCGCCCCCGATCCAGCCCGCCACCTCGGCCCGCGACCCAAGCGGCGTCCACGCGGCGAGCGCCTGCACCGAGCCCAGCCGCTGGCGGGTGTCCCCGTCGTTGACGACGCGGCCGCGCAGGACGAGCGGCCCGTCGACC
>QEUR01000100.1 GCA_003577095.1 Acidobacteriota bacterium | reverse complement strand
AGCCCGACCTCGGTCCGGAGTACGCCGCCCAGCTGGCCCGCGCGCAGGAGCGCAGCGGCGTCGACGAGGCGGTCCTCACCGGGGAGGGGCGCCTCGGCGGCCAGCGGGTCGCCGTGGTCGCCGGCGAGTTCGGCTTCCTCGCCGGGTCGATCGGGGCGGCCGCCAGCGAGCGGCTGACCCTCGCGATCGAGCGGGCTACCGCCGAGCGGCTCCCGCTGCTGGCCTCGCCCTCCTCCGGCGGCACCCGGATGCAGGAGGGCACGCCCGCCTTCCTGCACATGGTCAAGATCGGCCAGGCCGTGATGGCCCACCGGCAGGCCCGCCTGCCCTACCTGGTCTACCTGCGCGACCCCACGACCGGCGGCGTGCTCGCCTCCTGGGGCTCGCTCGGCCACCTCACGGTCGCCGAGCCCGGCGCGATGATCGGCTTCCTCGGCCCGCGCGTGCGCGAGGTGATCCACGGGGAGCCCTTCCCCGAGGGGGTCCAGCTCGCCGAGAACCTGGTGCGCCGCGGCGTCCTCGACGGCGTCGTCCCGCTCGAGGGGCTGCGCGAGGTCGCGATCGGCGCGCTGCGGGTGCTCACCCTGCCCCAGGAGCCCGAGCTGCTCTCCGCCGTCTCCCCGCCGGAGCCGGCAGCCGTCGAGACCGACCGCGCCGCCTGGGCCTCGGTGGAGGCGACCCGCCGCCCCGACCGGCCCGGGCTGCGCGAGCTGCTGGCCGGCTCGGCCGAGACCTTCGTCGCGCTGCGCGGGACCGGCTCGGGCGAGTCGGACCTGACGGTCATCCTCGGCCTGGCCCGCTTCCCCGGTTTCTCCTGCGTGCTCGTCGGCCAGGACCGGCGGGCGCAGCAGCACGCCTACCTCGGCCCGGCCGCGCTGCGGGTGGCCCAGCGTGGCTTCCAGCTGGCCGAGGAGCTCGGCCTGCCCGTGGTCACCGTCATCGACACCCCCGGCGCGGAGCTGTCCGTCGAGGCCGAGCAGGCCGGCATGGCCGGGGAGATCGCCCGCTGCCTCGGCGCCCTGGCCACCGTGCACGTGCCGGTCGTCTCGATCGTGCTCGGGGAGGGCACCGGCGGCGGGGCCCTCGCGCTCATGCCCGCCGACCGCACGGTCTGCGCCGAGAACGGCTGGATCGCGCCGCTGCCCCCCGAGGGCGCCAGCGCCATCGTCCACCGCACCGGCGAGCTCGCCCCGCAGATGGCCGAGGCGCACCGCATCCGGGCCGTCGACCTGCTGGCGATGGGCGCGGTGGACGAGATCGTGCCGGAGCTGCCCGACGCCGCCGAGGAGCCCCGGGCCTTCTGCGACCGTGTCGTCGTCGCCACGGCCCGACAGCTGCGCGAGCTGCTCGCCGAACCCACCGAGGCCCGCCTGCGGGCCCGGCACGAGCGCTACCGTCGCATGCGCTGAGCAGCCGGGCACCCCAAGACTTCCGGCACGACGCCGGAGGAACCATCCCTCTAGGAGATCCGTCATGAAGTCCACCCGATCCCGACTCCTGACCGTCGTGGCGCTGGCCACCTCGGTCGGCCTGACCGCCTGCGCGGCTCCCGGCTCCGGCAACAAGGCCGGGGGCGAGGACGGCGGCGACGGCACCGTCGAGGCCGCCGCCGAGTGCTCCGACGTCGAGCTGCGCCTGTCCCACCAGTGGCCCGAGCCCGCCGGTGACGAGGGCGGCGACTTCCGCTCGCTCATCGCCACGAAGTTCGCCGAGGAGGTCGACGCCGCGACCGACGGCCAGGTGAAGGTCACCGTCTACCCCAACAGCACGCTCGCCAAGGCCACCGAGCAGTACGACGCGATGATGAGCGGCTCGATCGACGCCTCGGTCTTCCCGCTCGACTACGCATCGGGCAAGGTCCCGGAGTGGAGCATCACCCTCATGCCGGCCCTCGTGCGCAACCACGACGAGGCCCAGGCCTGGGACGAGGGCGAGATCGGCGAGGCGGTGCGCGAGAACATGCGGGCGAACGGCCTGGTCGCGCTGACCAACGTGTGGAACGCAGGCGCCATCGGCGTCAAGGGCGACCCGATCCTGCGGCCCGACGACATCAAGGGCGGGGAGACCATGCGCGCGGCCGGCACCTACGTGGAGCACATGCTGGAGGCCGCCGGCGCCGGCATCACCTCACTGCCCAGCTCGGAGATCTACACCGCGATGCAGACCGGCGTGCTCGACGCCGCCGTCACCTCGACCGGCTCGTTCGCCTCCTACAACCTGCAGGAGCAGGTCACCTCCTACACCTCGCCCACGACGCACACCTTCTGGTTCATGTACGAACCGCTGGTCATCACCACCTCCTCCTTCGGCAAGCTCTGCGCCGAGCAGCAGGACGCCGTCGTGCAGGTCGGCGAGGACCTGCAGGAGTACGCCTACTCCGCCTCCCGCGAGGACGACACCCGCGTGGAGAAGATCTTCGAGGACGCCGGCGTCGAGGTCGTCACGATGAGCGACGAGGACTTCGAGGCCTGGCTGCCGCTGGCCCAGGAGCAGTGGGACGCCTACGCCGAGGCCGTCGACGGCGGCCAGGAGCTGCTCGACCTGGCCAAGAAGGTCCGCGAGGGCTGATGTCGACCGCCACGCACACCGGGACCGGACCTCCATACCGACCCCCGGCCATCGTCCGCTGGGTCGGCCTCCTCTCGGAGGCCTCCGGATGGCTGGCGGCGGTGGCCCTCGTCCTCGCCACGCTCATCACCAGCCACGGCGTCTTCGTCCGCTACTTCCTGCGGCAGCCCACCGTCTGGCAGACCGAGTCGACGATCTACCTGCTCATGCTGGTGACCTTCGTCGGCGCCGCCTACGGGCTCAAGCACCACGCGCACGTCGGCGTGGACCTGCTCATCGACCTCGTCCCCCGACGTCCTCAGCTCGTCGTCCGCATCATCACCGCGCTGATGTGCCTGGCGGTCGTGCTGGTCGTGATGTGGACCTCCTACCAGGACTGGTACGAGGCCTACCTCTACGACCACCACTCCTCCACGGCCTTCCGCTTCCCGCTGTGGATCGCCTTCGCGATCCTGCCGCTGGGGATGCTGCTCGTGGCGCTGCAGTACGTCGCGATGATCGTCGAGGGGATCATGGGTCTCGCGGGCCGGGTCCCCCTGTCGCAGGTCGCGCTGATGACCGGCACCAGCGAGCTGGCGCAGGTCAGCTCCGAGCTGGAGCTGGAGGCCGAGCTGCACCCCGAGGACGGGACTCCGGACGCCGAGGGAGGTGGCCGCGCATGAGCTCGCTCGCACAGGGAGGGGTCATCGGGCTGATCGCGATGGTCCTGTTCATGACCGGTATGCCGATCGCGTTCGCCCTGGCCATCACGGCCCTGGCCTCGATCGTCTTCTTCCTCGGTCCGGACCAGTTCTCGCTGTTCGGCAAGATGACCTTCGACTCGCTCAACGACTTCGGGCTGCTGGCCATCCCGCTGTTCGTGCTGATGGGCAACATGTTCGGCGGCTCGCAGGCCAGCCGGCAGCTGTTCGAGGCGGGCGAGGCGTGGCTGTCGCGGATCCGCGGCGGGCTGGCGATGAGCTCGGTGGCGGCGTCCACCCTGTTCGCCGCGCTGACCGGGTCGAGCGCCGCCACCGCGGCGGCCATCGGCCGGGTCGCGGTGCCGGAGATGGAGAAGCGCGGCTACTCCTCGCGCATCTCCACCGGCGCGATCGCCGCGGGTGGCACGCTCGGGATCCTCATCCCGCCCAGCGTGACGCTCATCCTCTACGGCATCGCCGCGGAGCAGTCGATCGGCCAGCTGTTCGCGGGCGGCATCGTGCCCGGCATCATCGTGGCGCTGATGTTCTGCGTGTGGATCTTCATCGCGCAGACGATGGAGGACCGCGCGGCGGCCAGGGCCGCCACGGGCGCCGACGGGACCGCGGTCGAGGCTCCGCGGCGGCGGACGTCCCGGCGCTACAGCTGGACGGAGCGCTTCACCAGCCTGACCAAGGTGCTCCCGTTCGCCGCGCTCATCGCGGTCGTGCTCATCGTCCTCTACCGGGGCATCGCGACCCCGAGCGAGGCGGCGGCGATCGGCGTGCTGCTCGTGTGGGTCCTCGTCGCCCTCATCTACCGCGGGCTGAGCGGCCGCCAGCTGATGGAGGTGCTCAAGGAGTCCACCAACCAGAGCACGATGATCCTGATGATCACCGCCTTCTCGGCCGTGATCGCCACCGTCCTGAGCTACCTGCGGGTGCCCCAGGACCTGGCGGCCGTGGTGAGCAACGCCGACCTGAACCGGTGGGTCGTCCTGCTGCTGATCAACCTCGTGCTGCTGGTGATGGGCTGCTTCCTGCCGCCGGTCTCGATCATCGTGATGACCACGCCGATCCTGCTGCCGATGATCCTGGCGCTCGGCTTCGACCCGATCTGGTTCGGCGTGGTGATGACGATCAACATGGAGATGGGGCTGATCACACCGCCGGTGGGCCTCAACCTCTACGTGCTCAAGGGCATCGCCCCGCACATCCCGCTGAAGGAGATCCTGATCGGCTCGGTGCCCTACGTCGGCGTGCTGGCGCTGGCCCTCGTGCTGTTCTCGGTCTTCCCCGAGATCGTGCTGTTCGTCCCGAACTGGCTCTACTAGCCCGGCGGCACCCTGGAGGATGCGGCGCCCTGGAGGCTCAGGAGCGCAGGTCCTCCAGGGTGTCCGCCCCGTCGGGCCCCTTGTCGTCGCGGTAGCGCAGCACCCGGGCGAACCGCAGCGCGATGCCGCCCGGGTAGCGGCGGGAGGTCTGCACGCCGTCGTAGGCGATCTCCACGACCTGCTCGGGCCGGACGTGGACGACGTGTCCCTCCCGCCCCGTCTCCAGGGCGAGGAAGCGCTCGGTCTGCCAGGCCAGCAGCGCGTCGGTCATCCCCTTGAACGTCTTGCCGACCATCACCAGCTCCCCGGTCGCCGGGTCGCGCGCCCCGAGATGGATGTTGGACAGCAAGCCCTGCCGGCGCCCGCTGCCCCACTCGACGGCGAGCACGACGAGGTCGGCGGTGCGACGCGGCTTCACCTTGACCCAGCCGGCGCCCCGACGCCCCGCCGCGTAGGGCGCCCCGGGATCCTTGACGACGACGCCCTCGTGCCCGGCCGCCAGGACCTCCTCGAAGAACGCCCCGGCGGCGCCGGCGGCGTCGGTGACGACCCGGTCCACGGTGAGGTCCGGTGCCAGGTCCTGCAGGGCCGCCCAGCGCTCCTGCGCGGGCCGGTCCAGCAGGTCCTGGCCGTCCAGGTGGAGCAGGTCGAACAGGTAGGTGGTCACCGGGGTGGTCCGCGCCAGCGCCTCGGGGTCGGCCGAGCTCGCGGTCCGGGCACCGGTCACCTGGAAGGGCTGCGGGCGGCCGTCCTGGCGCAGCGCGATCACCTCGCCGTCCAGGACCGCGGTCCGCGCCGGTAGCCCGAGGACGGCGTCCACGACCTCGGGGAGACGGTCGGTGATCTCCTCCAGGCTCCGGGTGAACAGGCGCACCGCAGGGTCGGCCTGCCGGTCCAGGTGCGCCTGCAGCCGGATGCCGTCGAGCTTCACGTCGACCGCGACGGCGTCCGTGCCGCCGCCGACCGAGGCGAGTGCGGCGGCCACGTCCGGCTCGGACCCGGCGAGCATCGGGCGCAGGGGCCGCCCGACCAGCAGCCCGATCCGCTCCAGGGCCGCCTCGCCCTCGAGCAGCGCCGCCGCGGCCACGGGCCCGGGGAAGCCGGCGAGCATGACCGCCCGGCGCACCAGCGTCTCGGGGACCTCGGCGGCCCTCGCGATCGCGGGGAGCAGCACGCCGTCCGAGGCGCCCTGGCGCAGCTCGCCGGTGATGAGCCCCACCAGCCAGCGCTGCTCCTGCTCCGTGGCCCGGCTGAAGAGCTCGGCGACCGTCCGGGCGCGCGCCGCGGCCGATCCGCTGCCGGTCAGCGCCCGCAGCCGGGAGAACGTCTCGTCGACGCCGAGCACCGGCAGCGAGGGCGCGGGGGCGGGCGGCGGCAGCTCGCGCAGGCCGCGCCAGCCGACGCCGACGGTGCGCTGGGGCAGCGTCCCGGCGAGGTAGTCGGCCACCACCTCGACGTGCCTCGCCGGCTCTTCGGAGAGGGCGGCGGCCTCGCGCAGGGTGGCCGCGAGCAGCTCCGTCTTGACGGTCCGCGCCCGGGTGGCACCCACCCGGGTGGAGGTCTCGATGACCCGGGCGAGCGGCATACCGGCTGGGTGGTCGCTCAGGGCCGCCGCTCCAGGAGCCGAAGCAGCTCTCCCCCACCTGCGCACATGCTCAGACGCTACCCCTGCGTCCGGAGGCCGCGCCAGCGAGGCCGCTCACGGCGCCGCCGGGACGGGCCCGTGAATGTTGACCAAGTTCTGACCAAACCCATACCCCCTCTTGACCGAACTCGGGCTAGCGTCGGCAATGAGCGACGGGTACACCGTCCGGCCGCAGGGATCACTCACCCAGGATCCTCCGGCCTCACCGTCGCTCAGCGCGCACGTCTCGCCGGCGGGCCCCCTGCACCCGCCGGCGCCTCGGAGGGGAGGACGTGTCCGCGCCGAAGGGCGCGCCGGCTGTCACGGGCCCGGCGCGCCCTTCCTCATGGCCGCAGGCTTCCCCGGAGTACGGGGGTTGTCCCCCGCCCGGCTCGGTGGGGCGCACCCTCGCGGCCGGGCCGGGCGCCTCATTACGGTTGGGGTCATGACCGTCCTGAGCGTGCCCTACGAGGGGCCCGGCGACCTGGCCTCGCCCCCGCCCCTGCCCGGGGGCGACCGCCCGGGGACCGGCTCACCCTGGGCCGCACCCGACCCCGGCCAGGAACGGCAGGCCCAGGTCCTGCTCCGGCGCTGGCGCGAGGGGTGGTGGGCGGCGACCGGGCTCGTGCTCGGGCTCTTCACCGCCGTGCTGGCCGTCGTCGCCGTCCTCCTCGGCGTGGCGGGACTTTTCTCGCTGCCGGCCGTCGGCACCGGCATGCTCCTGCTCGTCCCCGCGCTCTGGGGCGCCTGGCTGCTCAGCCGCCTCCAGCGCGGCATGCTCCTCGTCTTCGGCGGTACCGAGATCGGCCCGCCACCGCCGAGCCGGGCACCGACCTGGCGGCGCGCCCTCGGCCTGGACGAGCCACGCCTGCGCTCCTACGCCTGGGCCGCGCTGCACGCCATGTGGGGACTGCTGGCCGGATCGGTGGTCCTCTTCCTCCTCGTCCAGGGCCTCACCCTGCTGGCCCTCCCGCTCGTCGGGCTGGGTGCCCCGGAGGAGGGCAGCCGCGTCCTCGGGCTCGCCGTGGTGTCCAGCCCGACCGGGTATGCCGTCGCCTCCGTCGTCGGTCTCGTCATCCTGCTCCTCGTGCCGTGGGTGGGCCGCGGGATGCTCAGCGTCGACGTGGCCATGGCCCGCTGGCTGCTAGGCGACGACCCCCAGCGGCAGCTGCGCGAGATGAGCCGGCGGGTGGCCACCCTGACCACCTCGCGCGAGGAGACGATCGACTCGGTCGAGGCCGAGCGCCGCCGGATCGAGCGGGACCTGCACGACGGTCCGCAGCAGCGGCTGGTCGCCATCGCGATGAATCTCGGCCTGGCGCGCTCCACGATGGACAGCGACCCGGAGGGAGCGCGTGCCCTCATCGACGAGGCGCACGCCTCCAGCAAGGAGGCCATCGTCGAGATGCGGCAGGTCGCACGCGGCATCGTGCCGCCCATCCTCACCGACCGCGGCCTGGACGCCGCCGTGTCCGCGCTCGCGGCGCGCAGCCCCATACCCGTCTCCGTGGAGGCGCGGGTGCCGCGCCGACCGGACCCGACCGTGGAGGCGATCGCCTACTTCTGCGTCTCCGAGAGCCTGACCAACGCGGCCAAGCACTCAGGGGCGCGGCACGTCCACGTCCGGCTGGAGGTCACGCCCGGCCCCGACGGGGAACGCCTGACGGTCAGCGTGGCCGACGACGGGCGCGGGGGCGCCACCGTCGGCGGCGGCTCCGGGCTCATCGGCCTGCGCCAGCGGGTGACCTCCGTGGACGGCGACCTGCACGTCCACTCGCCCCTCGGCGGCGGCACCACCGTCACCATCACCCTGCCCATGCGCCCCGGGAGGACGCGATGAACACCACCCCGACCGACGCGGCCGACCGGCTGCGCGTGATCCTGGCCGAGGACTCGGTCCTGCTGCGAGACGGGCTCGTCCGCCTCCTCCAGGCCGCCGGCCTGGAGGTCGTCGACGCCTGCCCGGACGCGACGAGCTTCCTCGCCTCCGTGCGGGAGCACCGCCCCGACATCGTGGTCGTCGACGTACGGATGCCGCCGACGTTCACCGCCGAGGGGCTGCAGGCCGCGCTCGTCGTGCGCGAGGAGCTGCCCGAGGTGGCGGTCGTCGTCCTCAGCCAGTACGTCGAGGAGACCTACGCCACCGAGCTGCTGGCCGGCCGGCCGCGGGGGGTGGGTTACCTGCTCAAGGACCGGGTCGCCGACACCGGCGAGTTCATCGAGGCCATCCGCACCGTCGCCGGTGGCGGCACCGCGCTGGACCCTGAGGTCGTCTCCCAGCTGATGTCGCGGGCCCGGCACACCGACCCCCTGTCACGGCTGACGCCCCGCGAGCAGGACGTGATGCGCCTGATGGCTCAGGGCCGTACCAACAGTGCCATCTCCCGCGAGCTGTTCATCGGAGAGGGCGCGGTGGAGAAGAACGTCTCCTCGATCTTCACCAAGCTGGACCTGGCCCCCACCGGTGACGACCACCGGCGGGTGCTCGCGGTGCTGCAGTGGCTCGAGCACGGGGAGGACGGATGACCACGCCGACCCCGCAGGTGCCTGCGGACCGCGTGTCCCCACCGCCGTCGCCGCCCAGCGCTCCCCGCTACGACCCGCGGCACCGCGGCCTGCGCGTCGTCGGGGCCACCGTCGCCGGCCTCCTGACCCTCGGTCTGGCCGTCGGCACGGTGCCGGAGATGGTGCGCGACAGCCAGACCCAGTCCTTCACCCTGCCCGAGGGCACCCGGGAGCTGAGGATCGTGGGCGACGCGGGCGACGTCGACCTGCGCGGCGTGGCCGCCGGCGTGCCGACAGGGATCAGCGCGGAGAAGCACTGGTCCTTCCGCGAGCCCCACGCCCGGGCCGAGACGTCGGACGGGGTCACCACGCTGACGATGGACTGCCCCGGCTTCCCGGCGCTCGGCCAGTGCTACGCCGACTGGGACGTCGCGGTGCCGGAGGATCTCACCGTCGTCGTGCGCACCTCGGTCGGCGACGTCGACGCCGCCGGACTGACCGGCGACGTCGTGGTGCGCAGCTCGGTCGGTGGGGTCAAGGTCGCCGGCGCGCCCTCCTCCCTCGACGTGACCACCTCGGTGGGGGACGTGGAGGCGGTCCTGACGTCTCCCGCGGAGCGGCTCGTGGCGCGCTCGGCGGTCGGCGACGTCCGGGTGACGCTGCCGGGCGACGTCGCCTACGACCTGCGGACCACGGGCATGGACCCGGCCGACGTGCGGGTCGAGACGTCGTCGACCTCCGACTACGAGGTCGTCCTCAACAGTGGCGTCGGCTCCATCGTGGTCACAGCCGGCTGATCGCCCCGGGCGCACCTCCGCGAGCGGCGGCAGGTCGCTCCCGGACGGCGAGGAGCCCCGCACCGGCTGACCGGTGCGGGGCTCCTTGCGTGGCGTCTCACTGCGAGGTGGGTGACCTCACGGGTAGACGAGCGCCTCCAGCTCCTCCTGGACTGCCAGGGAGACCGCGCTGTAGCCGCCGGCGATCGTCAGGTCCTGCACGCGCAGGTCGATGATCGCCTCCAGGGTCGGCGCGGGGGTGCTGGCCTGACGCGTGAGCAGCACCGGGCTGTCGTACTTCGTCGCCACGGGTGCGGCGGCCAGGGCGTCGGCGAAGCCGGCGCCGGAGGCCAGCACCGCGTGGGCGACCGGACCGGTG
>QEUR01000099.1 GCA_003577095.1 Acidobacteriota bacterium | reverse complement strand
AGGCCTCGAGCCGGGCGGAACCGGGCAGCGGCGCCCGCCCGAACCCGGGGCGGTCGACCCCGATCAGGCGGACCCCCGCCCGTCGCGCCGCGTCGGCCAGCAACCGTGCCTCGACCCGCGACCCGGGTGTGCCGTGGAGGTAGAGGGCCGGGACGCCGAGCGGGGCGCCGTGCTCGACCCTGTCCGTGGGGCCGGCGGCGGGCGGGTTCACGGCCCCGCCGGTGCTGTCGGCCGGGCCGCCGCGGACGTACGGTGATGCGTGCACGGCGTCCTTCCATCAGGGTGCCGGACGAGGTCAGGAGAGGGACCGATGGAGCTGCGGGCTGCGCGGTGGCGGGGCGCGGTGCTGCGGCACCTGCGGGGTGCGCCGGTGGCGCTCGCGTCGGCCGTCGTCGTCCTCGGGGCCGCCCTCGTCACGACCGTGATCGACCGCGACGTGCCGCCGCTCGTGCTCGAGGAGCTGCCCGGGGCCTGGGTGCACCTGCTCACCTCCCCAGTGTCCACCCGTGATCTACCGCGCGCGCTCGCCGCGGCGCTGGGCCTGCTCGTCATCGGCGGCGCGGCCGAACGCCGGCTCGGAGGCGTGCGCTTCCTGGGGTGCTTCCTCGCCGGTCAGCTGGGGGCGGTGCTGCTCACCTGGGCGACGGCGCGGGCCGTGGTCCTCGTCGACCCTGTGTGGGGCTACCACCTGCTCACCGAACCACTGGGGTCCCCCTGGCCGGGGATCTGGGCGGCCGCGCTGGCGGCGTCGGTGCCGATGCACCCGCAGTGGCGGCGCCGGGTCTGGTCGGCGGCCTTCCCGCTGGTGCTCGTCACCGCCGGCTTCGCCGGGGCCCCCCAGGACGTCGCGGCGCTGCTCGCGGCGTGCCTCGGGGTGCTGCTCGGCGCGTGCTTCTACCCCGACCGGATCCGGCGCGAACGAGTTGTCGGCAGCCGCCACGAGATCCGTGCGCTCACCGCCACCTCGGTGGCCGCGGTGGCCGTCGGCGTCCTGCTGGCCCTGGGCAGCCCGCACCTGGTGGGGCCGCTGTCCGCCACCCGGTTCCTGTTCGCCGGCCCGACCTACAGCCCCGTGGACGCCCTGGCGCTGTGCGCGGACCCAGCCCGGGAGAACGAGTGCGACCGGGCGGTCTACGTGCTGCGCGAGACCGGCCTGGGGGCGACGCTGCTCTCGGTCAGCCCGCTCCTCCTGCAGGTGCTCCTCGCCGAGGGGCTGCGCCGGGGCCGCCGGGCGGCCCTCGTCGGGACGGTCCTGCTCCAGGGCATCGTCGCCGTGCTGGCGGCAGCGCACCTGTTCATCGGCATCCGCTACGACGGCTCCCTGCCCGGATACCACCTCGGCGTGGCCCCTGGCTCCGCGCTGCCCGGCGCCCGGCTGGTCGTGCCCGTGCTGGTGCCCCTCCTGCTGGCCGGCGCGGTCCTGGCCGACCGCCGCGCCTTCCAGGTCCGGGCGGCGCAGGGCACCTACCGCCGGTTCTGGGTCGGCGTGCTCCTCACCGTGACGGCGGTCGTCGTCGTGGTCGTCGTCGGCGGTCTGGCGGTCCCCGAGCAGTTCGTGCCGGACGCGACCCCGGGCCGGCTGCTGTCGGACGTGGGGGTGGCCCTGCTGCCGTCCACCGCGCTCACCGTCCTCACGCCGCTGTCGCTGCCCGACGGGACGCTGGCCAAGGTCCTGCTCCAGTGGCTGCCCATCCTGCCCTGGGGGGTGGCCTGCGTCCTGCTGGTGCGCTCGTTCCGGCCCGTCGAGGACGGCGGTGCCGACCAGGAGGCCTACCGGCGGACGGTGCGGGAGGTCGCCCCCTCCACGAGCACGCTGTCCTGGCTGGGCACCTGGGCCGGCAACCGGACGTGGGTCTCCTCGGGAAGGTGCGCGGCGGTCGCCTACCGGATGTCCGGCGGGGTGGCGCTCACCGTCGCTGACCCGGTCTGCGCGCCCGACGATCTCGAGCCGGTGGTCCGCGAGTTCGCCGAGCACTGCGCCTCGCGGGCCCTGGTCCCCGCCCTCTACTCCGTCCACCGCCCCACGCAGCAGGTGGCCGCGCGCCTCGGGTGGACCAGCGTGCAGGTCGCCGAGGAGGCCCTCCTGCCGCTCGGTGCGGTCGCCTTCCACGGCAAGGCCTTCCAGGACGTGCGCACCGCGCTGAACCGGGCGGGCCGCGACGGCGTGGTCGCCCGCTGGACGACCTGGCAGGACGCGTCGGAGGAGACGCGCGAGCAGCTGCGGGAGATATCCCGGGGGTGGCTGGCCGACAAGGCCCTGCCGGAGATGGGCTTCACCCTCGGCGGGCTGGCCGAGATGGACGACCCGCTGGTCCGGCTGCTCCTGGCCGAGGACGGCCAGGGCAGGGTCCACGGGGTGACCTCGTGGCTGCCCGTCCACGGCGGCGGTGAGGTCGTCGGCCTCACCCTCGACGTCATGCGCCGCCGGGAGGACGGCTTCCGGTCGGTGATGGAGTTCCTCATCGCCCGGGCGGCGCTGGACGCCCAGGAGGAGGGTATGGCGCTGCTCTCCCTCTCGGGCGCCCCCCTCGCCCACGCGGACCGGCCCGACGGCGGCGGCGAGGCCGCCGGGGGAGGGGGCGACCAGGCGCTGCTCACCGAGGTCCTCGACGTGCTGGGCCGCCTCCTGGAGCCGGTCTACGGCTTCCGCAGCCTCCACGCCTTCAAGGCGAAGTTCGGCGTGACCGACGAGCCGCTCTACCTGTGCCTGCCCGACCCGGGCGACCTGCCGCTGGTCGGCCGGGCGGTCGCGCACGCCTACCTGCCGCACCTGCGGGTGGTGGACGGCGTACGGCTGGGCCGCACCCTGACGAGGGCGGAGCGGTGAGGGACCTCGTCGGCTCCGTCCCCCTGCTGGGTCCCGGCGTCGAGCCGGTGGCGCTGGCGGTCCTGGCCGCCGTCGTGCTCGCGCTCTGGTGGTGGCGGACCCGGCGGCTGGCGGTCCGCTCCCAGGCCGGGCTCCTCCTCGTGGCCGTCGCGGTGGCCGTGGGGCTCTGGTTCGGCGTCGACCGCGTCTGGCGGCCCGTCCCCGACGAGGTCGGCGTCTTCACCTGGACGACGGTCGGCGCCCTGACGCTGGTCGTCCTGCAGGCCCTGGCCGGGCCGTGGCGGCGGGGTGAGCGGGTGCGCGGGGCGGCGGGCGCGGCGGGCGCGACCGCCGTGGCGCTGCTTGCCGTGGCGGTGGCGCTCAACGCGCACTTCTCCACCTACGCGACCCTGGGCAGCGCGCTGCGGCTCGACCTGCACCCGGTCGCCCTGGAGCAGGTGGACGCAGCCCCGGTGAACGACCCGGCGACGGGCAGCGGCGCGACATACACCTGGTGGACGGCTCCCACCGACCTGCCGGCTGCGGGAACCGTCGTCCGGACGCCGGTCCCGGCCTCGGACCCGGACTTCTCGCCCAGGCAGGCCTACGTCTACCTGCCGCCCGCCTACCTGACCGACCGGCGCCCGCTGCTGCCCGTCCTCGTCCTGGTCGCGGGGGTGCCGGGCGGCCCGGCGGACTGGCTCACCGGCGGGGAGCTGACCCGGACCATGGACGCCTTCGCCGCGGCGCACCACGGCCTGGCGCCGGTGGTGGTCGTGCCCGACGACCTCGGCGGCAGCCTGACCAACCCGCTGTGCTCGGACGCGTGGAGGGGTGACGTGGCGACCTACCTCGAGCAGGACGTCCCGGCGTGGGTGAGCGCGCACCTGCAGGTCGACGCCGACCACGCGCACTGGGCCGTGGGCGGCATCTCCAACGGCGGCACCTGCGCGCTGCAGCTGGCGACGCGTGCGCCGCAGGTCTACCCGACCTTCCTCGACATGTCCGGCGAGCCCCACCCGACCCTCGGCACGCCCGCGCGCACCCTCGCGCGCGGTTTCGGCGGCGACGAGGCGGCCCTGGAGGCCAACGACCCGCTGACGCTGATGGCGCGGCAGCGCTACCCGCAGGTCGCCGGGATCGTCTCGGTGGGCCGCGACGACGGGCGCTACCGGCACAGCCAGCACGAGGTCTACGCGGCGGCGCGGGCGGCGGGCATGGACGTGCAGCTGCGCGAGTACCCCGGCGGCCACGCCTGGACGACGTGGGCGGCGGCCCTGACCGACCAGCTGCCCTGGCTCGCCCGGAGGCAGGGCATCACCCAGTAGTCGACCATGCCTCCACGGCCGCCGCCCCGACGTCGGGGTGGTCGGTGAAGAACCCGTCGACGCCCGCCTCGAGGAAGGCCGCGACCTGGCCCGCCAGGTCGCCGTGCGCGGCCGGGTCGTCCCCGCTGCGGAAGTCGGCGTAGAGGAAGGTGTTCTCGGCGCGGAAGGTCCACGGGTGCACCGCGAGGCCCGCCTCGTGCGCCCGCGGGACCAGCCCCGTGTCGGCGCCCATCGACCCGTCCGCGCGTCGGGCGATCACCAGCGACAGGTCGGGCCCGATCCCGCTGATCCCCGCCGCCGCGAGGTCGCGCAGCCCGGCCCCCGTCCCGAACCACGCGTAGGTCCGTTCCCCGTCGCCGGCGGCGACCGCGTCGAAGGGGGAGCCGGCGGCCTCCATCAGGAAGATCGTCGGCGTCCGCAGGCCGAGCCTGCCGACCAGGTCGACCAGGTTGGTCGTCTCGAAGGACTGCACGAAGACGGGCGCGTCGGGCCGGTTCAGGCCGTGCGCCTCGAGCGCGGCCACCAGCGGCTCGTCGGTCGACAGCCCGAGGCCGGCGAAGTAGGAGGGGTGCTTGGTCTCGGGGTAGACCCCGACCTCGCGGCCGAGCTCGGACGAGAGCCGCTCGCGCAGCTCCAGGACCTCCTCGAAGGTCGGGACCGCGAACTGCCCGTCGTATGCGGTGCTGCCCGGCCGCACCTGCGGCAGCCGCTCCACGGCGCGCAGGGTCCTCAGCTCGGCGAGGGTGAGGTCCTCGGTGAACCAGCCGGTCACCTCCCTGCCGTCGATGAGCCTGGTGGTGCGCCGGTCGGCGAGCTCAGGACGCTCTGCGACGTCGGTGGTGGCGGTGATGTCGTTCTCGTGGCGGGCGACCAGGACGCCGTCCCTGGTCGGCACCAGGTCGGGCTCGATGAAGTCGGCGCCCATCCGGGCGGCGAGCTCGTAGGAGGCCAGGGTGTGCTCCGGCCGGTAGCCGCACGCGCCGCGGAGGCCGATGACGAGCGGGGTCCTGCCGGGGCGTCCGGGCGCGGGGAGGGCCATGAGCGGGACGTTACCCGGGGCGGTGCGCTGGCTTCGCGGTGCTCGTCGAGCAGTTCGACCGGATCAAGCCGGGCGATCACAACCTGATGGCCCACCCCGTGGCCGGGACGGTCCTCGAGCCGCGGGGGGCGTCGGCACCGGCCACTCCGGGGTCCCGGTCCGCCCGGAAACCGGCTCGGAAGCCGCCGGGCCCCGACGTACCATGGCGCAATGCCCGAGCCCAGCCCTGCCCAGCGCCGGGGCGGCGGACCCCCTCGCCGCGGGCGTGGCCGGCCCGAGGGTGAGCGGCGCCGGCACCAGGGTGAGCGGCGCGGGGGCGAGGCGCCACGGCATACCCGCAGGCAGCAGCTGGTCGAGGCGCGCAGGGCGGCCCTCCCGGCGCCGGACGCCCTGCACTACCCGCCCGAGCTGCCGGTCAGCGAGCGCCGCCAGGACCTGCTCGAGGCCGTCCGCGACCACCAGGTCGTGGTCGTGGCCGGCGAGACCGGCTCGGGCAAGACCACCCAGCTGCCCAAGATCTGCCTGGAGCTGGGCCGGGGCGTCGAGGGGCAGATCGGCCACACCCAGCCGCGCCGGATCGCCGCGCGCTCGGTCGCCGAGCGGATCAGCGAGGAGCTCGGGGTCGAGCTCGGCACCACCGTGGGCTACCAGGTGCGCTTCACCGACCAGTCGCGCGCGGACACGCTCGTCAAGGTGATGACCGACGGCATCCTGCTCTCCGAGCTGCAGCGGGACCGGATGCTGCGCCGCTACGACACGCTGATCATCGACGAGGCGCACGAGCGCAGCCTCAACATCGACTTCATCCTGGGCTACCTGAAGAACCTGCTGCCGCAGCGCCCCGACCTCAAGGTCATCATCACCTCGGCCACCATCGACGTGGACCGCTTCGCCGCGCACTTCGCCGACGCCCAGGGCCGCCCGGCGCCGGTCGTCGAGGTCAGCGGGCGCACCTACCCGGTGGAGATCCGCTACCGCCCGCTCGTGCGCGAGGCCGCGCCGACCCGCGGCGGGGCCGACGCCGAGCCCGTCCTCGTCGAGATCGACCAGGTCACCGGCGTGGTCGAGGCCGTCGAGGAGCTCTGGACGGAGGCGTCCGGGCGCGACGGCAGGGGCGAGGACGTCCTCGTCTTCTGCTCCGGAGAGCGCGAGATCCGCGACGTCGTCGACGCCCTCGAGGGCCTGGACCTGCCCGGCACCGCGGTGCTCCCGCTCTACGGACGGCTGTCCGCCGCGGAGCAGCACCGCGTCTTCGCCCGGCACGCGGGGCGCCGGATCGTGGTCTCCACCAACGTCGCCGAGACCTCGTTGACCATCCCCGGCATCCGGTACGTCGTGGACACCGGCACGGCGCGCATCTCCCGCTACTCCCAGCGCCTGAAGGTCCAGCGGCTGCCGATCGAGCCGATCAGCCAGGCCTCGGCCGACCAGCGCGCCGGACGGGCCGGGCGGCTGGCCGACGGGATCGCGGTCCGGCTCTACTCCCAGGAGGACCTCGAGGCGAGGCCGCGGTTCACCGACCCCGAGATCCTGCGGACCAACCTGGCCAGCGTCGTGCTGCAGATGACCAGCCTGGGGCTGGGCGAGATCGAGAAGTTCCCGTTCGTCGAGCCGCCGGACTCCCGGCAGGTCGCCGACGGCGTGCGGCTGCTCACCGAGCTGCAGGCGATCGACCCGACCGCCCCCGCGCACCTGCCGCGCAAGCGGATCACCGCCTACGGGCGGGCGATCGTCGCGCTGCCGGTCGACCCGCGCCTGGCACGGATGCTCGTCGAGGCCGAGAAGCAGGGGGCGCTCAAGGAGGTCATGGTCATCGTCGCCGCGCTGTCCATGCAGGACGTGCGCGAGCGGCCCACCGACCAGCGGGAGCGCGCCGACCAGCTGCACGCGCGGTTCCGCAAGGTGGGCGGGGTGCCGCGTGACGAGCGCGGTGACGGCAAGGGCGGCCGGGGCAAGGGCGGCGCGGGGAGCGCCGATCCGGTCCGCGTCCAGGGCGCCGGCGGCCAGGGCCCCCGCATGGACGACGGCAACAAGGACAGCGTCACCTCCGACTTCCTGGTGCTGCTGAACCTCTGGAAGTACCTCCAGCGCCAGCAGAAGGCCCTCTCCGGCAGCGCCTTCCGCAGGCTGTGCAAGGCCGAGTTCCTGCACTACCTGCGGGTGCGCGAGTGGCAGGACCTGCACACCCAGCTCAGGCGGTCGGCCAGGAGCCTGGGCCTGCAGGTCAACGAGCACCCCGCCACGCCGGACCAGGTGCACCAGAGCCTGCTCGCCGGGCTGCTCTCGCACGTCGGGCTCTGGGAGCGCGAGCGGCGCGAGTACCTCGGCGCGCGCGGCGCCCGCTTCGTCATCCAGCCCGGCTCGGTCCTACACCGGCGCAACCCGGACTGGGTGATGACCGCCGAGCTGGTCGAGACCAGCCGGCTGTGGGCGCGCACCAACGCCGTGGTCGACCCCGCCTGGGTCGAGGCCGCGGCCACCCACCTGGTCAAGCGTTCCTACTCCGAGCCGCGCTGGTCGCGCTCCGCCGGGGGAGCGGTGGCCGACGAGCGGGTGACGCTCTACGGCATACCCCTCGTGGCCGGACGGCCGGTGCCGCTGGGACGGATCGACCCGCAGACCGCCCGCGACCTGTTCATCCGCACCGCGCTGGTCGAGGGCGACTGGGAGACCCGGCACGAGTTCTTCCACGCCAACCGGCGGCTGCTGGAGGACCTCGGCCAGCTCGAGGCGCGGGCGCGGCGGCGCGACATCCTCGTCGACGACGAGACGCTCGTGGCGTTCTACGACGAGCGGATCCCGGCCGAGGTGGTCTCCAGCGCGCACTTCGACAGCTGGTGGAAGAAAGCCCGCGGCGAGGACCCGGACCTGCTCACCTTCACCGAGGACCTGCTCGTCGCCGACGCCGACGCGGTCAGCGCCGACGACTTCCCGACGAGCTGGACCCAGGGCGAGCTGAGCTTCCCCCTCAGCTACCAGTTCGACCCGGGCGGCGCCGCCGACGGCGTCACCGTGCACATCCCGGTGGAGGTGCTCAACCAGGTCGAGGACACCGGTTTCGACTGGCTGGTGCCGGGGCTGCGCGAGGACCTGGTCACCGCGCTCGTCAAGGCGCTGCCCAAGGACCTGCGGCGCAACTTCGTCCCCGCGCCCGACCACGCCCGCGCCGCGCTCCGGGGTATGGAGTCGGCCGGCACCGTCGGCGTCCTGCCCGTCGCGGAGGCGCTCGCCGAGGAGCTGACCCGGCGCGGCCTGGTGCGCGTGCACGCCGAGGACGTGGAGTGGGAGCGGGTGCCGGACCACCTGCGGATGACCTTCCGCGTCGAGCGGGCGGTGCGCGGCAGGGGCCGCGGGCGGGGCCGCGGCGGCCGGGTCGAGGTGCTCGGCGAGGGCAAGGACCTGGCCGCGCTGCAGGCCGGGCTGGCGGGGCAGGTGCGGACCACGATGGCGGCCGCCGCCTCCGGCGTGGAGCGGACCGGGCTGACCACGTGGCCGGCCGACCTCGACCCGCTGCCGGAGACCTTCAGCCGGCAGGTCGGGCCGCGGACGGTGCAGGGCTACCCGGCCCTGGTCGACACCGGCGAGGCGGTCGACGTGCGGGTCCTGGCGACGCGCTCCGAGGCCGACCGGGAGACCCGGCGCGGTATCCGGCGGCTGCTGCTCCTGAACACGCAGCCGCCCTGGAAGCGGCTGCTCGCGCTGCTCACCAACGCCCAGAAGCTGTCCCTCGGCCACAACCCGCACGGCTCGGTGCCGGCGCTGCTCGAGGACGCGCTGGCCGCCGCGGTCGACTCGGTCGTGGCCGACCAGCCGGGAGCGAGCGTGCGCACGCCGCAGCAGTTCGAGGCGGCGCTCGTCGCCGTCCGTCAGCAGTCGGTGCCGCGGGTGCTCGAGATCGTCGAGGCGCTCGTGCCGATCCTCGACACCGCGCGCGAGGTCTCGCTGCGGCTGCAGCGGCTCACCACGCCGGCCGCCGCCGACATGGCCCTGGACCTGCGACGGCAGCTCGACGCGCTGGTGCGGCCGGGGTTCGTCGCCGAGGTCGGCCGGGACCGGCTGCCGCGCATGGTCGTGTGGCTGCGGGCGATGGCCGAGCGGCTCGACAAGGGTGTGCAGGACCTGCCGCGCGACCGCCGCCGGATGGAGGAGGTCCACGTCGTGGAGCAGGAGCTCGCGAGGTTCCTCGACGGGCTGCCTCCGCACCGCCGCCACGACCCCGACGTGCTCGACCTCGTCTGGTCGTTGCAGGAGCTGCGCGTCTCCCTCTTCGCCCAGCGGCTCGGCACGGCAGGCCCGGTGTCGGCCAAGCGGATCTACGCCGCGATGGACGCGGCCGAGGACGGGGGCGGCTGAGGTCTGGGGCCGCGCCGGGGCCGACCGGGCGGATACGCTGCCCTGGGCACACGGGCGACGGGAGGACGGCGGCATGGACCGGCTCGAGGAGGTGCTCGCCGACCTCGCGGCCGAGGGCGAGGTGCTGGACGCCCTGGTGGCGCCGCTCGACGAGGCCGCCTGGCGCACCCCCACCCCGGCCGCGGGCTGGGAGGTGGCCACGCAGGTGGCGCACCTGGCCTGGACCGACGAGGCCACCGTCGCCGCGGTGCGCGCGGGGCAGGAGTGGGAGCGGCTGGCGGTGGCCGCGGCCGCGGACACCGGCGCGCTCGTGGACGGCGCGGCCCACGCCGGGGCGGCCGTCCCGCCCTCGCAGCTGCTGGAGCGCTGG
>QEUR01000098.1 GCA_003577095.1 Acidobacteriota bacterium | reverse complement strand
GCTCGCGCGCCCCGGCGAGCATGAGGCGCGCGGTCACCGCCCAGCGTCGGGCGGCGACGAGGTCGAGGCCGGGATGTGACACGCGCCTAACCTATCTGCCGGGGTCCGTCGCGGCGGTGGTCCGTCCACAGCGCGGCCGGCCCGCTGGCGGCGGCCCCGGCCAGATTTGGGAGCACGCGGCCCGTTCCGGTACGCTTGCGAGGTTGCCTGCGACCGGGCCCGCGACGACGTCCGCCCGGTCCGCAGCACCAGACCTACACCGGACCGACACCAGGAGAACACCGTGGCTGCCACTTGCGACGTCTGCGGCAAGGGACCGAGCTTCGGTCACAGCATCTCGCACTCCCACCGCCGCACCAAGCGCCGCTGGAACCCGAACATCCAGCGCGTCCGCGCCACGGTGGGGTCGACCCCGAAGCGCATCAACGTGTGCACCTCTTGCCTCAAGGCAGGCAAGGTCACCCGCTGACCCGGTCCCGGGCCTGAACGGGCCCGAGCAGCACGCGAGCCGACCGCACCGAGAGGTGCGCGTCGGCTCTTGTGCGTCCGGCGGGCGACGGCCCCTCGCCGCGCCGAGGGTGGCGGCCCGGTCGCTCCTCACCCGCCGAAGTGGTCCCACCCGCCGGCCGAGGGGTCCAGCCGCCTCCCGTCGAGCCGCACGCCTGGCGCGTCCGCGCCGCCCTCCCCGGGCGCCGCCGCACGGCCGAGCACGGACCACCCGGCGGGCACGGTCCCGGCGGTCGGGAAGGTTGCGAGCAGCTCGTGCTCCTCGCCGCCGGAGAGCACCTGGCGCAGGGCCTCCTCCGGCGTGAGCGCCGGGACGAGCCGGTCGGCGAGTGCCCGCAGCGCGGTCCCGTCGAGCTCCAGCACCACGCCGCTCGCGCGCGCGACCCGGTCCGCGTCCCGGACGAGCCCGTCGGAGACGTCGATCATCGCGCTGGCGCCGGCGCGCGCGGCGACCGGTCCCTGCCCCAGGTCCACCAGCGGACGCCGATGGTGCTCCAGCAGCGCCCGCTCCCGCTCGTCCCGACCGGTCGTCCGGCCGGCCTCCAGCAGCGCCAGGCCCGCACCGGACCTGCCCAGGGACCCGGAGACGGCCAGCACGTCGCCGGGACGCGCGCCGTCGCGCAGCACCGGCCCCGGCACGCCCTCGCCCAGCTCCCCGAGCGCGGTCACGGCGACCATCACGGCGTCCGTCGCCGTCGAGGACACGTCGCCGCCGACGACGGGCACACCGGCCAGGCCGGCGGCGTGCGCGATGCCGGTGCTCAGCCCGCGCGCCCAGGAGAGCGGCAGGGTCGCGGGGGCGGCCAGCGCGACGAGCAGACCGGTGCCCCGGCCGCCCATGGCGGCCAGGTCGGCCAGGTTCTGGGTGACGACCTTGACGCCGACGTCCTCCGCGGTCGACCAGTCGTCGCGCCAGTCGCGGCCCCGCACCATGGTGTCCGTCGTCGCCAGCACGGCCCCTCGCCGCACCGCCAGCAGCGCGGTGTCGTCGCCTGGCCCCACGAGCACGCCGTCCGTCGGCAGGTCCCGGTAGGCGGCGAGCACGTCCCCGAGCAGGCCCGCCTCCCCGCGACCCGCCAGGGTCGTCGCGTCCTCGGTCATCGGCGCTCCTCCTCGTCCTCCACCCCCGCACGGTAGCCTCTGGGCAGTGCCGCCGAAGGAGGTCCGACGTGATCAAGGCCTACATCCTCGTCCAGACCGAGGTCGGCGCCTCGGCCGACGTCACCCGTGCCGTCCGCCAGCTGCCCGGCGTCCTGTCCGCCGAGGACGTCGCCGGCCCCTACGACGTCGTCGTGGTCGTCGAGTCCCCGACCGTGCAGGCCCTCGGGCGCGAAGTCATCGCCCGCGTCCAGGCCGTCCCCCGCATCACCCGCACCACCACGTGCACGGTCGTCGAGTTCTGAGCCCGGCCTGCCGCCTGCTGCCCGCGGCACTGGGCTGCCTCCTCCTCCTCGCGGCCTGCGGCGACACGCCGGTCCGGGCGGTCCCCTTCGAGCAGGCCGACTCGCCCGCGTGCCGGGCGGTGGCCGCCCACTGGCCGCGGACCGTGGGCGACCTCACGCCCCGGGTCACCGCCGTGCAGTCCGAGGCGGTCGCGGCCTGGGGCGACCCGCCGATCGTCGCCCGGTGCGGCAAGCAGCCGCCCGGCCCGACGACCGACCAGTGCATCGACGTCAACGGGATCGACTGGGTCGCCACCGAGCTGGACGACGGGACGATGTTCACCACCTACGGCCGCTCCCCCGCGGTCGAGGTGCTGGTGCCCGACGCCTACGACACGGCGCCGCTGTGGCTGCCGGCCTTCACCGAGGCCGCCGGGCAGGTCGAGCAGACCCTCGGCCACTGCTCCTCGGCGGCCGGCTGAGCACCTCAGCGCAGGCCGAGCGGTCGGCCCAGACCCAGCTGGACGAGCTCGTCGACGAGCTCGGGATAGCTCAGGCCCGAGGCCGCCCAGACGAGGGGATACATGGAGAACGGCGTGAAGCCCGGCATGGTGTTGATCTCGTTGATGAGGACCTCGTCGCCGTCGGTGACGAAGCAGTCGACCCTCGCCAGGCCCTCGCAGCCGGCCACCTCGAAGGCGGTGGTGGCGATCTCGCGCATCCTGGCCCGGACGGTCTCGCTGACCTCCGCCGGCGCGGTGATGCGCACGTTGCCCTCGTCGAGGTACTTGGCCTCGAAGTCGTAGAACTCGTGACCGCCGACCACGGTGACCTCGCCGGGCTCGCTGACCCGTGGCGGGTCGGTCCCCCGCCCCTGCAGGACCCCGCACTCGACCTCGCGCCCGGCGATGCCCTCCTCGACGACGACCTTGGGGTCGTGGTCCCGGGCCTTCTCCACCGCGGCCTCGAGCTCCTCGGGATGGTCGACCTTGACCACCCCGACCGAGGACCCGCCCCGCGCCGGCTTGACGAAGACCGGGAAGCGCAGCGCGTTGGCCGCGTCCAGGCAGGCGGCGCGGTCGCGGCGCCACTCCAGGTCGGTGATGACCGTGAAGGGCCCCACCGGCAGGCCCGCGGAGGCGAAGAGCACCTTCATCACGTGCTTGTCCATCATCACGGCCGAGGAGAGCACGCCGCAGCCGACGTAGCGGATGTCGGCCATCTCCAGCAGCCCCTGGATGGTGCCGTCCTCGCCGTAGGGGCCGTGCAGCAGCGGGAAGACCACGTCGATCTCGCCCAGGGCGGTGGTGGAGCCGTCCGGCTCGATGACCCGCAGCACCCGGTCCTTGCCGCCGAGCGGCACGACGACGACGCGTCCGGTGTCGGTCACCGAGGGCAGCCGGCCGTCGCGGATCTCCAGCGCCGTGGCGTCGTCCTCGACCAGGACCCAGCGGCCCTCGCGGGTGATGCCCACCGGCAGCACGTCGTACCGCTCGCGGTCGATGGCCCGCAGCACGCTGGCGGCGGTCGCGCAGGAGATCGCGTGCTCGTCGGAGCGGCCGCCGAAGACGAGGGCGACCCGCGGGCGCTCCGCGGGCGCCGTTGCCTCCGCGGCGGGGGCGGTGGGGGTGGGCTGGCTGTCCATCGGCCCCGAGCCTAGTGCCCGCGGCACCGCGGCAGCGGCAGGGACCCGCCCTCAGGCCAGCTCGTGCTTGCGGGCCCGCGACATCATCGCCGCGGTCAGCTGCTCCGGCGTGACCAGGCCGTCGACGACCGCGGTGACGCCCTGGCAGATCGGCATGTCGACGCCGTGCCGGGCGGCCAGCTCGACCACCGACCGGCAGGACTTGAGCCCCTCGGCGGTCTGGTGGGGCACGCTCATCAGCTCGGCGACGGAGCTGCCCTTGCCCAGCGCCACGCCGACGCGGTGGTTGCGCGAGAGCGGCGACATGCAGGTGGCGATGAGGTCGCCGACGCCGGCGAGGCCGCGCAGCGTCGACGGCTCGGCACCGAGCGCCTGCCCCAGGCGCGCGATCTCGGCCAGGCCGCGGGTGATGAGGGAGGACTTGGTGTTGTCGCCGTAGCCCAGCCCCTCGGCCATGCCGACGGCGATCGCGATGACGTTCTTGACCGCGCCACCGATCTCGGCACCGACCACGTCCGTCTGGGTGTACGGGCGGAAGTAGGGCGCGGCCACCAGCGTCGCCACCCGCTCGGCGGCGGCCTGGTCGGTGCAGGCGACCACGGCGGCGGCCGGCTGGCGCTCGGCGATCTCGCGGCTGAGGTTGGGGCCGCTGACCACCACGATCCGGTCCCGGTCGACCCCGGCGCTCTCGATGACCTCGCTCATCCGCAGCCCGGTGCCCAGCTCGATGCCCTTCATCAGCGACACCACGAGGGCATCCTCGGGCAGCACCTCGCCCCAGGCGGCCAGGTTCTCGCGCAGGCTCTGCGAGGGCACCGCCAGCACCACCAGCTCGGCACCGTCCGCCGCCTCCACCGGGTCGGTCGTCGCACCGACCTGCGGCGCCAGCTCCACGTCCGGCAGGTAGTCGGGGTTGCGGTGGTCCTCGCGGATCGCCCTGGCCACCTCCTCGCGGCGTGCCCAGATGGTCACCCGCTCCGCGCCCGCGTCGGCGAGGACCTGGGCGAAGGCCGTGCCCCAGCTGCCGGCCCCGAAGACTGCCGCGCGCGTCACGGGAGCCCCTCCCGCCCGGGGCGCGGCCGCGTGTGCAGCTCGGACGCGCTCGGCACGTAGGGCCGGTCCGGCGGGACCTCGCCGCGCAGGTCGGCGACCAGGTCGGTGATCGCGCCCATGATCCGGGCGGTGGCCTCGATGAGGGCCCGCGTGTCGTGCTCGTGCCCCACGAGGCCCGACAGGTCCACGGGCGGCCCCGCCTTGACGTGCTGCACGGGCCTCCTGAGCACGTTGCCCGGGCGCCGGGCGTAGCGGCCCAGGATCCTCTGGGCCCCCCACTGCCCGACCGGGACGACCGGGGCGCCGGTCGCGAGGGCGAGGCGGGCCACCCCGGGGCGGCCCCGCATGGGCCACATGTCGGGGTCCCGGGTAAGCGTGCCCTCGGGCATGATCGCGACGCAACGGCCGGCGAGGACGGCCTGCCGCGCCGCCTCGAGCGCGTCTCCGGCCCGGGACGTCTCGCGGTAGACGGGTACCTGCTCCAGGTGGCGCAGCGCCGGGCCGAGCACCGGCACCTCGAAGAGCGAGGACTTGGCCAGGAAGAACGGGGCGCGGCCGTGGTCGACGATGAAGTGGGCCAGCGTGAGCGGGTCCACCTCGGAGTAGTGGTTGCTCGCCACGATGAAGCCGCCGGTGCGGGGCAGGTGCTCGCCGCCGGACCAGTCCCGACGGGTGATCCCCATCAGGAGCGGGCGGACGGTGACGATCACCCCGTGGTAGGACCACGGGATCTTGTCGTGCAGGGGCTGGCGGCTCACCCGGTCATCTTGTCATCCACCCCGGTCCGTGGGCGAGGATGCCCGGGTGAGCAGCGACGTGCACGGCCACCCGCCCGAGGTCCTCCGCCGGCCGGCGGCCCGGCCGGCTGAGCCCCCCGCGCCGCCCGGCGGCGTCCGCTGGCACCTCGTGGTGCCGGTCAAGGAGGCGGACCGGGCCAAGACGCGGCTCGACGCACCCCACCCGCTCAGCCGTCCGGCCCTGGCCCGTGCCGTCGCCCGCGACACGATCGAGGCGGCCTGCGCCGCCGTGGGTCCCGACCTGCTGACCGTGGTCACCTCGGACCCTGTCGTCCGGGTCGCGGCGGCGGAGCTCGGCGCAGCCGTCGTCCCGGACCCGGGGCTGGGGCTGGACGCCGCCGTCCTCGCCGGCTGGGAGGCACCGCCCGCCGCAGCCGGAGCGGGACGCACCGGCTGGGCGGCGCTCCTCGGCGACCTGCCCGCCCTGCGCGCGGAGGACCTGCGGGCGGCCCTGGCGGCGTGCGCCGCGCACCCGAGGGCGGTCGTCCCGGACGCGGAGGGCACCGGCACCGTGCTGCTCACCTCGACCGCCGCCCCGCCGGTCCCCCGCTTCGGCACCGGGTCGGCGGCCCGGCACGCCCTGGACGCCTCGGTCCTCGAGCTGGACCTGCCGCGCCTGCGCCGCGACGTCGACGTGGTCGCCGACCTGCGCGCCGCGCTCGTGCTCGGCGTGGGGCGGCACACCACGCTCGCGCTCGGGCGCGCCACCTAGAGTGGCCGGTATGCAGGCCAGCGTGCACACCTTCGACCCGGCGTCCGGCGCCGGGAGCGTCCTGCTGGACAGCGGGCGGCTGCTCCCCTTCGGCCCGGAGGTCTTCGCGGCGAGCGGTCTGCGGCTGCTGCGGCTGGGCCAGCGGGTGTCGGTCGAGGTCGAGCCCGAGGACCCCGAGACGCCCGGCGCGCGGCTGACCCGGCTGTGGATCGTCGGGATCGGCGAGGGCGAGACGATCCGCTGACCGGCCACCGACGCGGACCGGGCCCGTGACCCAGCTCTGGGAGCGCGTGACCAGCACGCAACCGCCGCTGCCCTGGCAGGCGAGCCTCGCCCTCGGCGCGCTCGCCCTCGTCGTCGCGGCGACCCCGCGCGGCTACCTCCTCGTCCGGCACCTCGTGACGCTGCTGCACGAGGCCGGCCACGTCCTCGTCGCGGCCCTCGCCGGCCGGCGCGTCCGCGGGGTGCGCCTGCACGCGGACACCTCGGGCCTCACCCTCTCGCGCGGCCGGCCGCACGGCGCGGGCATGGTCGCCACGCTGCTGGCCGGCTATCCCGCACCCGCGCTGGTCGGAGCGCTGGGCGCGCTGCTCCTGGGCGCCGGGTATGCCGCCGCGCTGCTGTGGGCGCTCGTGCTCACCTGCGCCCTGCTGCTGGTGCTCGTGCGCAACCTCTTCGGGCTGTGGGTCGTCCTCGTCACCGGTGCGCTCGTCGCGGCGCTGTCGTGGTGGGCACCGGCGCAGGTGGTGGGCGGCGCGGCATACCTGGTCGTGTGGACGCTCCTGCTGGCGGCGCCGCGCTCGGTGGTGGCGCTGCAGCGGGCGCGCGGACGCGGCGGGCGGGGCACCGACGCCGACCAGCTGGCGGCGCTCACCGGGCTGCCCGCCGGCGCGTGGGTGGCCCTCTTCTGGCTCGTCTGCGCGGCGGCGCTGGCGCTGGGAGCGGCGGTCCTGCTGGGACGCTTCCCCGGGTGAGGGACCCGGTCGGTGCCGACGGGCCGCACGTCCCGCCGCGACCGGTCAGCCGGCGTCCTTCTTCTTCCCGCCCTTCTTCTTCCCCTTCTTCCCCTTCTTCCTGCCCTTGCCCGCCTCGGCGACGGCGTCGTTCTTGGCGCGCGCCAGCTCGGCCTTCTTGGCCCGGATCATGCTGCGGGTGATGTCCTCGCCGCCGAGCAGCAACCGGCCGCCGAGGGCGGGTTCGCGGCTGGCGCGCCGCTCGCCGTCGCGACGGTCGTGCTCGGAGCGGTCGGCGCGGACCGAGGCAGGGGTGCCGGACGTGCGCGGCCGGCTGCGCCGGGGCGGGGCCGGCTCCTCGGGCATGCTCTCCTCGGACCGCGGCGCGGAGCGGCGGATGCTCGGCGGCGCACCGCTGCCGCCGGCCCCGGACGGGTCGGGACGCTCGCCGGGGGCGGACCCCTCGGCGGTGCCGACGCGGGCGCCGGCCAGGCCGGTGGCGGGCAGCTGGTCGGGGTCGGCCACGACCGCGGTGAAGTAGCTGCCCGGCCGGAACCGCGGCCGACGGGTCGCGGCGATCGGCACGGCCTGCCCGGTGTGCGGGTTGCGGCCCGTCCGCGGCGCGCGCTCGACGGCCTCGAAGGTGCCGAAGCCGGTGATCCCCACCTGTCCCCCGGCGGCCACCTCGCGCAGCACGACGTCGACGAGGGCCTCGACCGCCAGGGCCGCCGACGCGCGGCCGCCCAACCGGGGTGCCAGCGCCTCGACGAGGTCGTTCTTGTTCACGTGCGTCCTCCTGCAGCGAGGGTGCGGGCCGTCCCGCGCCACGCTACCGCGGGACAGCACAAGGCCCCCACCACGGGGGACGTGGTGGGGGCCTTGTCACGGCGTAGCCCCGACGGGATTCGAACCCGCGCTACCGCCTTGAGAGGGCGGCGTGCTAGGCCACTACACAACGGGGCCGTGCGGCTGACGCGCGCTGCGCCGAGGAGAGACCATACCCGATCGGGAGACTCTCCACGAAATCGTCGGCCCGTGCGGGACGGGCTGCGACTCGCGCTGGGGTACCAGGACTCGAACCTAGACTAACTGAACCAGAATCAGTCGTGCTGCCAATTACACCATACCCCAAGGGGTATCTCCGGCGCGGTGGCCGCGGCCGGTGAACCGAGGTGAAACCTTACCCTGAGACCGCGTCGGACCCAAATCCGTCGTCGTCCCCGGCGCCGGTCGCGGCGAGCGCCTCGATCACCTCGGTGAGGGTGCCGGCCGGGTGCAGCCCGTGTGAGGCGGCGTGCTCCAGGTGCGCCTCCTCCCGGGCGTAGCCGGGGCGCCGCAGCCACGCCGCGCCCAGTCCCGCCGCCAGGGCCCCGCAGGTGTCGACGTCGAGCTCGTCGCCGACGTAGACCACCTGGCCGGGCGGCAGGTCCATCAGCCGGCAGCCCTCGTGGAAGACGCTCGGCTCCGGCTTGCCGATCCCCAGGGTGTCCTTGGTGACGACGCCGGCGGTCAGCTCCGCGACCGCGCGGGTCAGCCCGGCCAGCTCGAGCTTGCGCCGCGTGTAGTCGGCCGAGGAGTTGGTCAGCAGCGCCGTGCGCCAGCCGAGCCGCCGGCAGGTGCGCAGGGCCTCAAGGACGTCGTCGAAGACCTCCAGCGCCTCGTCGAAGGCCCGGTCGAAGGAGGTCGTCCACCGATCCAGGTCGCCCTCGCCCGGCTCCTGGCCGAGCCACCGGGCCACGTCCCTCACCCGACGCGCGCGCATTTCCTCGAAGTCGTGCTCCCCGCGGGTGTAGGCACGGAAGTGCCCGCCGGGGTCCTCGCGGTAGCGCTCCCCCGCCCGGTCGACGAGGCCGGCGTCGGCGTGCGGCCACAGCTCGCGGCCCGCGTCGCGGCCGGCGCGCACCATCGCAGCGCGGGTGCCGATCAGGGTGTCGTCGACGTCGAGCAGGACGCCTCGGACACCGTCCGGCGGCGGCAGGACGCGCACCGGCCCGGCGGCGCCGCCGCGGGCACTCACAGCTCCGCGCGCAGCCGGCGCAGCCGCTCCAGCGTCTCGTCCTTGCCCAGGATCTCCATGGACTCGAACAGCGGCGGGCTGACCCGCTGCCCGGACACCGCCGTGCGCAGCGGGCCGAAGGCGAACCGGGGCTTGAGCCCCATACCCTCCACCAGCGCCTCGCGCAGGGCGGCCTCGATGCGCTCGGTGGTCCACTCGACCCCGCCGCCGAGCGGCTGGGGGAAGTCGCCGGGGATCTGCTCCAGGGCGTCGAGCGCGGCGTCCAGCACGGCGCCGGCGTCGTCCTTGAGCTGGGCGCGGGCGTCGTCGGCGATCGGCAGCTCGGCCCCGCGCACGTAGAAGGGCGCCACCAGCGGGACCGCCTCGGAGAGCACCTGGATCCGGGTCTGGATCAGCTCGGCCACGGCCTTGAGCCGGGCCAGCTCGCCCATGCCGCTCTGCGGGCCGAGCACGCCGGCCTCGCGCAGCACCGGCAGCAGCCGGGAGGTGAACTCCGCCAGCGGGAGCAGCCGGATGTGGTCGGCGTTGATCGCCTCGGCCTTCTTCTGGTCCCACCGCGCCGGGTTCGGGTTGACGTCGCGCACGTCGAAGGCGGACACCAGCTCCTCGGGGGTGAACACGTCGCGGTCGGGCCCGATCGCCCAGCCCAGCAGCGCCAGGTAGTTGACCATGCCCTCGCGCACGAAGCCCCGCTCCCGGTGCAGGAAGAGGTTGGACTGCGGGTCGCGCTTGGACAGCTTCTTATTGCCCTCCCCCAGCACCAGCGGCAGGTGGGCGAAGGTCGGCACCCGCTCGGCCACGCCCAGCTCCACGAGCGCCCGGTAGAGCGCGATCTGCCGGGGCGTGGAGGA
>QEUR01000097.1 GCA_003577095.1 Acidobacteriota bacterium | reverse complement strand
GGGCGACGGCGACGGTCCTGGGGTGGAGGAGCTGACGGCGCAGAACGAGCAGCTGACGGCGGACCTGGAGGACCAGCGCGCCGAGGTGGAACGGCTGACCGGGGACAACGAGGACCTGGCCGACCAGGTGTCGACCCTGGAGGAGGCGAACGCCGAGCTGACGGAGCGCATCGAGCAGATCCTCGACGAAGTCGACGCCGCGCTGGTGCCGGCCCCCGACCTCGTCGGCGGCACGGCGGAGGCCGCCGCCGCCCAGGCGGAGGAGAACGGCTGGGTCCTGGTGCAGATCCCCACCGCCAGCGACGGCGCCGAGCCCGGCACCGTGCTGTCGCAGTCACCCCCGGCAGGGACACCGATGCTGTCCGGCTCGGCCCTGGCGATCGGCGTGGCCAGCCAGCCGGAGGCCCCGCCCCCCTCGGACGCGGGGACCGTCTTCGAGAGCAGCGGCACCGGCCCGGGGACCCTCGACACCTTCGTGCTCGAGGGCGGGACCCGCCACGCGGTGATCTACTCCTTCACCGGCGAGGGCAGGCACACGGTCAGCGTCGTGGACGCCGACGGGAGCACCGTCCTGCGTCTCGTGGACGTCAACGGCACCAAGGAAGGGGCCACCCACATCCCGCTGACCGGCACCTACGCCCTGAAGGTGGACGTCGGGGACGACGTGGACTGGCAGCTGCAGGTGGTTCGGCTCCCCTGAGCGGCGCCCCGCCGGGTCGAGCGCTCAGCCGGCGCTGCGGGTGTGCCGCGCCGCGATCTCCTTCAGCGCGGCGCTGTCCAGGCCGGGCTGGGGCAGGAAGACCGCCTCGCGGTAGTAGCGCAGCTCGGCGATGCTGTCGAG
The DNA here is from genome assembly GCA_003577095.1 of Acidobacteriota bacterium. Taxonomy (GTDB): domain Bacteria; phylum Actinomycetota; class Actinomycetes; order Actinomycetales; family Dermatophilaceae; genus Ornithinicoccus. The sequence continues at coordinate 9,141 of QEUR01000097.1, read as the reverse complement.
GATGTCGCCCAGGGCCCGGTGCCCGCCGGTCTTGGCCGGGGAGGCGAAGTAGGCGCGGGGGTACCAGCGCCGGGCCAGCTCCTTGATCGAGGAGACGTCGATGATCCGGTAATGCAGGTGCGCCTCGAGCTCGGGCATGTCGCGCGCGAGGAAGACCCGGTCGGTGCTGACGGTGTTGCCGCCCAGCGGGGCGCGCCGGCCCTCGGGGACGTGCGCGCGGACGTACTCCAGCACCCGGGCCTGGGCCTCCTCGAGGGAGATGCCGGACTCCAGCTCGGGCAGCAGCCCCGACCGGGTGTGCATCTCGCGGACGAAGTCGCCCATCTGGTCCAGCGCCTCCTGCGGCGGGCGGATGACCACGTCCACGCCCTCGCCGAGCACGTTGAGCTCGGCGTCGGTCACGAGGCAGGCCACCTCAACCAGGGCGTCGGCCTCGGTGTCCAGGCCGGTCATCTCGCAGTCGATCCACACGATCCGCTCGTCAGTCACGGACCTGAGCGTAGCCACCGCAACTGCGCGGTACCCTCGCGGCCATGCCGCCACCCGCCCTCACACCCCCGCCACCCCCGCCCGCGGGACCGCCGCACCCGGGCGGGGCACCCCATACCCCGGGGCGGGAGGGGGACGCCTGGCACCAGGTGATGGCCTTCCAGCACCAGGCGCCCAGCCCGCGCAACGTCACGCGCCGGCCGCTCATCCGCCGGCTCATCCTCACCAGCGCCGTGGTGACCGTCTTCGCCCTCGCCGCGCTGGTCATGGGCGGTCTCGTCTTCGACCAGCTGGGCCTGACCGCGGCCGGGCTCGCCCTGGTCAGCGCCTCGATCGCGATCGGCGTCGTGGTGCCGACGTTCCTGTGGGTGGACCGGCTGGAGGAGGAGCCGGGGCGGCTGCTGTGGTTCGCCTTCCTCTGGGGAGCGCTGATCTCGACGCTCATGGCGCTGATCCTCAACGAGCTCGGCGTTGCCTTCTTCGCCGGGCTGCACGCCGAGGACCCCCTCGTGCTCGGCGCGGTGGTCGTCGCCCCGCTGGCCGAGGAGTCGGCCAAGGGCCTGGGCGTCCTACTGATCTTCTGCCGGGCCCGTAGGGAGTTCAACGGGATCGCCGACGGCATCGTCTACGCCGGCATCGTGGCGGCCGGCTTCGCGTTCGTCGAGAACATCCTCTACCTGGGCAGCGCCTATGTGGAGCTGGGCACCCCCGGGCTGGTCGGCCTGTTCGTCGTCCGCTGCCTGGTCAGCCCGTTCGCCCACCCGATGTTCACCGTCTGCATCGGCCTGGCGCTCGGCCTGGTCGCACACCGTCGACGCTGGTCCTCGGCCTGGGTCGTCGTGGTCGGCTGGGCCGCCGCCGTCTTCCTGCACGGGCTGTGGAACTACAGCGCGGTCGTCGCCGGCGACGCCTACCTGGCGATCTTCGTGGTCGTGCAGGTGCCACTCTTCGTCGCCTTCCTGCTGCTCCTGCGCTGGGCGCGCCGCCGGGAGTCCCGGATCCTGCGGGAGACCCTCACCGGCTACGGGATCGCCGGCTGGTTCACCCCCGCCGAGGTCGCCATGCTCGCCGACCCCCGCGAGCGGCGCCGCGCCCGCCGGTGGGCGCGCGGGGCGGGCGGGTCCCGCGCCGAGGCGGCGATGACCGCCTTCCAGGACGAGAGCGGCGAGCTGGCCATGGTCCGCCACCACCTCGAGCAGGAGGAGGGCTACGACGCGGAGTGGCGGCGCCGCGAGCGGGCGCTGCTGGACACGATCACCGCCCACCGGCGGGTCTTCGTCCCGGGGGTATGACGGCTCCTCGCGGTTGAGGGTGCAGAGGTCGTCCGCGGAGGCCTGTCACTGCTTGGTCCGGGACGGATGTACGCCTCGAAAGACCCCCTCTCTGGAGGTGTTCATCGCAGGCTATGGGGGTGATGCGAGGACCAGACCGGTACGCGGCGGTGGAGCTCGCTGACCGGCGAACCCACCCTGATGCCCGTCCCCGGACCGACGCGCCAGCGGCGACTGCACCCCAACGGCGAAGTGCCGGTATGACGTGCAGGCTCAGGCAGGAGCACGGTGGTGGCCGTGCTGCGTCGCGTATGCCGTGAGGACCTCCTCGGGCGGGGCGCCCACGTGGAGGAAAGTGTCATCCAGGACCGTGCTGAGCTGGCAGACGGCCACCGACAGCCGGCCGCCGCTGCTGCGTACGGCGCTCCCGGGCGCGTGCACGGCCGAGTCGCGCAGCCGCAGCAGGTAGGTCACCTGGTGGGGCAGGGAGAGGGCCGGGTCCTTCTCCTGGAAATAGAAGCCCTCGCTGTGCTGGGCGAAGTCGATGCGCACCCTGCCGACCTCGGTGGTCAGCGTGTCCAGCACCCGGGTCACGATCTCCGGCTGGATCTCACCGAGCTGGTCGGCGAAGCAGGTGCCGGCCAGCGCCTTGAGCTCCAGCGCGAGGGACCGTCGGCGTGACAACGGCCGGTAGATCTGGGTGAACCACGTCAGTCCGGCGGTGAGCAGCGCGAAGCCGGTCAGGGCCTCCACCGGCGAGACCGCCCGGATCCAGGGGTCGGTCGGAACCACGTCCCCGTAACCGAGCGTGGTCAGCGTCACCGCCGACAGGTAGAGCGACTCGACCGCGTCGGAGTAGTCCGCCGGGTCGATGCCCGAGGAGTAGACCAACCCCTCGGGCACGTGCGGAAGGTAGATCAACGCCCAGCCCACGGCCTGCATCAGCACCCAGAGCAACAGCACGGCCAGCATGCCGGAAGGCCCCACGACCAGGAGCCGGTGACCGGTCGCCCGGGAGAACCTCCACAGGCCAGCCATCACCATCCTGCTGAGCACGCCCTGACCGGTGGGGTGCAGCAGCGTGCGGAACATGTCCCACAGCCCGGCGGCCAGCACGAGGACCCCGCCGACGGTGAGCGCCGCAGCCAGGCCGGTGCTCACGGCGGACCGTCGAGATCGGGGTGGAGGCCGTGCGGGACTCTCCTCTTGCGGGTGGTCAGGTAGAGGCGGTGGGCGGTCACCACGACGGCCAGCCAGGCCAGGCCGAGGACCCACGCGGCGAGGACGTCGGTGAACCAGTGGTGGCCGAGGAACACCCGGCTCAGCCCCATCGTGACGGCGAACAGCGTCGCCAGGGCGACGGTGAGCGCGCGTGCCCGCCGGCTGCGCTGACGCAGGATGACGAGGTAGGCCAGCACCCCGGCGATCACCACGGCGTTGAGCGTGTGCCCGGAAGGGAAGGACGGCGAGTACTCGTAGGGGGGCACCGCACTGGTCAGGGGAGGGCGGGCGCGGCCCACGAGGTCCTTGCCGGCGATGGTCATCAGCAACGAGCCGAGCCCGGCGGCACAGACGAGGATGACCGGTGTCCACGAGCGCCGACGGATCGCCAGCAGGCACATGACGCTGACGGCCAGCACGGGCATACCCACCACACCGCCGACGTCGGTGTATGCGGTGACCGAGGTGTCGACCGCCGGGGACCTCAGGTCGATGCTGGCCTCCAGGAGCGGCTCGTCCCACAGCGCCACCCCCTGGGCCTGCACCACGGCCTCGTAGGTCTCGGACGCGAGCCAGGTCATCGTCGCAGCGACGGCCACGCCGATCGTGAGGATGAGCACGAGCGTCTGCCTGGCGCCCAGGACCCGGCTCACCTGCTCGACGAGCCAGGCGAGCCACCGTCCGGGGCGGCTCCTCCAGTGGGTGAGGTCCCGCCCGCCCAGGTTGCGGTCCGCGCGCAGCTCGCCGGTCACCCCCCTGTCCCGGGGCGGAGCGGGGTCGGGCGGCCCGCCGGTGTGCGCGCTCACGTTTCCCTCCTCCTCGCTGCGGTCGACCATCACGTCCCGGTATGCGGTCCTGACGGTCCGCACCGGGCACCGGTCAGGACGCGGACCACCCACCACAGTAGGGACCACCGGCCGGTGACGCGCGCCGGGAGAACGCGGGTACGGTGCGACACCCAAGCGGTGCCAGCGGATGCGGGGACGGGCCACGGTGGCTAGGGTCATCCGGTCCGGCAGGTGGCGCGGATCACGGGATGGGCGGTAGACGAGATGGCCGGTAGCGGAGGTACGAAAGCGGTGGTCGCGGCACTTGCGGCCAACCTCACCATCGCGGTCCTGAAGTTCCTGGCGTTCCTCCTCACCGGGTCCTCGGCGATGCTCGCCGAGGCGATCCACTCGGTCGCCGACTCGGGCAACCAGGGGTTGCTGCTGCTGGGCGGCCGGCGCTCACGCCGGGCTCCCAGCAGGGAGCACCCCTTCGGCTACGGCCGGGAACGGTACGCCTACTCCTTCCTCGTGGCCATCGTGCTCTTCAGCGTCGGCGGCCTGTTCGCCCTCTACGAGGCGTGGGAGAAATGGCGGCACCCGGAGCCGCTCGAGAGCACATGGTGGTGGGTGCCGCTGGCGGTCCTGCTCGGCGCCATCGTGGCCGAGGGGCTCTCGCTGCGCACCGCCGTGCGCGAGTCGAGCGCCGAGCGCGGGTCCGGCAGCTGGCTGAGGTTCGTCCGCAGGGCGAAGTCACCGGAGCTGCCCGTCATCCTGCTGGAGGACACGGCGGCGCTGACCGGCCTGGTCCTCGCCCTCGGCGCCGTCACGGCCACCCTGCTCACCGGCAACAGCGTCTGGGACGCGGTCGGCACCGCGCTGATCGGCCTGCTGCTGGTGGCGGTGGCCATCACCCTCGGCATCGAGACCAAATCGTTGCTGCTCGGTGAGTCAGCCTCCAGGGAGAACGTCCACCGGATCCAGGACGCCATCAACGGCGGCGGGCGGACGGAGCTGATCGACCTCAAGACCCTGCACCTGGGTCCGGACGAGCTGCTGGTCGCGGCCAAGATCGCCATCGAGAGATGCGACACCGGCGCCGACGTCGCCGCCGAGATCAACGACGCGGAGCGGCGCATCCGGGAGGCCGTGCCGATCGTCACCATGACCTACCTAGAACCCGACCTGTACCGTCCCCCCGCGGCGGCCGACTGACCGAAGAAGACCGGTCCGGCCGCCCCTCGCCGGACGAGACCGGCGGGGGCGACTCCCCGGCCGAGACCGCCGGCGGAGTGGACGCGAACGCGTCCAAGGAGCATCTCTACGACATCGCCCGGAGGCTGGACGTGCACGGGCGCTCGGAGATGGACAAGGACGAGCTGGTCGCAGCGATCCAGAAGGCCAACGACGCCAGGACGCGCCAAGCCCGCAGCGACTGAGGCCGGCCGAGCCGGCAAGGGCGCCCCCGGCAGGACTCGAACCTGCAACCGTCGGATTAGAAGGCCGGTGCTCTATCCATTGAGCTACGGGGGCTGACCGGTCCGAGTGTAGGTGCTCGGCGCCGTAGGATCGGCTGCCATGACCGACCCCCTGGCCGAGCTCCGCGCGCAGATCGACGACGTGGACGGGCAGATCATCGAGCTGCTCGCCCGCCGCCTCGAGCTGGTCGCCGCGGTGGGCGAGGTCAAGGGCCGCCACGGGCTGCCGATCTACGCACCCGCGCGCGAGCAGGAGATGATCGCCGCCAAGCGGGCCATGGCGCAGGAGCGGGGGGTCTCCCCGGACCTCGTCGAGGACGTCCTGCGCCGCTGCATGCGCGAGGCCTACGCGCACGAGAAGAACATGGGCTTCACCCGCCAGGCGCCCGACCTCGGGCCGGTGGTCGTGGTCGGGGGGCACGGGCGGATGGGCTCGCTCTTCGGTCGCCTCCTCACGCTCTCGGGGTATGACGTGCGCGTCGTCGAGCGCGAGGACACCCCCGAGCAGGTGGCCGCCGCGGTCCGCGACGCCGGCCTGGTCGTCGTGTCGGTCCCGATCCACGAGACGGTGGACGTCCTGCGCTCGCTGCCGCCGCTGCCGGAGGACTGCCTGCTGGTCGACCTCACCTCCACCAAGCGCGAGGCGGTCGCCACCATGCTCGAGGTGCACCCCGGCCCGGTGCTGGGGCTGCACCCGATGTTCGGACCGGACGTGGACTCCCTGGCCAAACAGGTCGTGGCGGTCGTCCCCGGCCGTGACCCGGAGGCCTCGCGCTGGCTGGTCGAGCAGATGCGGCTGTGGGGCGCGCGGCTGCACGAGGTCTCCGCCGAGGACCACGACAACCTCATGGGGCTGATCCAGGCGCTGCGCCACTTCTCCACCTTCGTCTACGGCTGGCACCTGGCGCACGAGGACCACGACCTGTCCGAGCTGCTGGCGCTGTCCTCGCCGATCTACCGCCTCGAGCTGGTCATGGTCGGGCGGCTCTTCGCCCAGGACGCCGAGCTCTACTACGACATCATCACCGCCTCCCCGGACGTGGTGGCGCTCATCCAGCGCTACCTGACCCGCTACGCCCAGGCCTTCGAGCTGCTGCTGCGCGGGGACCGGGAGGAGTTCGTGGCGCGGTTCGCCGAGATCGGGCAGTGGTTCGGCCGCTCCGCCCAGGACTTCCTCGCCGAGTCCCGGTCGCTGCTGGCCCACGCCGACTCGACCCGCTGAGCCGGGCACCGCGCGCACCCCCGCACCGGCGGTTCGTCTTGGTGGGCGCCCGCCGCTTTGGGAGACTGGCCCCGTGACCGACAAGGACCCCGCCGCGCTGCTCGCTGCCGTCGAACGGCTCAGGGAGGCCGCGGGCGGGGTGGACCTGCCGCTCGAGCTCGAGGGCACCGAACAGGCCCGAGCCTCGCGCAAGGAGCTCGTCCAGCAGCTCGACGACTACGTGCTGCCGCGCCTGCGCTCGCTGGACGCGCCGCTCCTCGCCGTCGTCGGCGGCTCCACCGGCGCCGGCAAGTCGACCCTGGTCAACTCGGTCGTCGGCGAGGAGGTCAGCCGCACCGGCGTGATCCGCCCCACCACCCGCGCCTCCGTCCTCGTCCACCACGAGCAGGACACCCGCTGGTTCACCGGCAAGCGCGTCCTGCCCGAGCTCGCCCGCGTGGCCGGCGAGGGCGCCGCCGACGACCCCGGCTCGGTGCGCCTGGTCACCAGCGACGCCCTGCCGGCCGGACTCGCCCTGCTCGACGCCCCCGACATCGACTCCGTCGTGCGCGCCAACCGCTCGCTCTCGCGCCAGCTGCTCGCGGCCGCCGACCTCTGGCTCTTCGTCACCACGGCCGCCCGGTATGCCGACGCCGTCCCGTGGGACCTGCTGCGCGCCGCCGCCGAGCGCGGCACCTCGGTGGCGATCGTGCTCAACCGCGTGCCCCCCGAGGCCCTCCAGCAGGTGCGGATCCACCTCGCCTCGCTGCTGCGCGACCAGGGCCTGGGCCAGTCGCCGATCTTCACCGTCCTGGAGGTCGACCTCGTCGACGGACGCATCCCGCCGGTCCACGTGGAGCGGCTCACCGGCTGGCTCGACTCGCTGGCCAGCGACGCCCGGGCCCGGTCGGTGGTCATCCGCCGCACCCTGGCCGGCACCCTCGGCTCCCTGGAGGAGCGGGCCACCGGGGTCGCCGACGCGGGCGCCGCGCAGGTCGCCGCCCGGGAGGTGCTCGAGCAGGCGCCGCGCACGGCATACCAGGATGCCCTGAAGGCGGTGGCCGAGAGCATGCGGGACGGCACCCTGCTGCGCGGCGAGGTGCTCGCGCGCTGGCAGGAGCTGGTCGGCACCGGCGAGTTCCTGCGCTCGGTCGAGGCCGGCGTCGGCCGGGTGCGCGACCGGATCGGCGCCTGGTTCAGCGGCAAGCAGATCACCTCCGAGCCGCTCGGCGAGGCCCTGCAGACGGGAGCGGCGGCCCTCATCACCTCGCACGGGCAGGTCGCCGCGAGCACCGCCGCGCGGGCGTGGAAGCACGAGCCCGGCGGCGCCGACATCGTCCGCGAGCAGCCCGGGCTGGCCAAGGCCTCGCCCGACCTGCCCGAGCGGGTCGAGCGGCTCATGCGCGACTGGCAGGGCGAGGTGCTCGAGCTGGTGCGCGAGGAGGCCGGGTCGCGGCGGGCGACCGCCCGCTACCTCGCGTTCGGCGTCAACGGCCTCGGCGTGCTGCTGATGATCGTGGCGTTCAGCATGACCGGGGGGCTGCTGGGCACCGAGATCGCGATCGCGGGCGGCTCCGCCGTCCTGGCCCAGCGCCTGCTCGAGGCGATCTTCGGCGACCAGGCCGTGCGGACCATGGCCACCAAGGCCAGGGAGGCGCTGCTCGGCCACGTCGAGCGGCTCTACGACGACGAGCGGGCGCGCTTCGACCGCGCCCTGGAGGAGGTGCCGGTGCGCGAGCAGTCGGTCACGGCGCTGCGGGAGGCCGCGGCTCAGGTGGAGGCGGCGCGATGATCGGCCGCCGCCGCAGGGACGGAGCCCCGGCCGTGCCGCTGGCCGAGCGCGCCGAGCGGCTGCGCTCCGCCCTCGACGTCGGGGGCGACCAGCTCGAGCCGGCCGCCGCCGAGCGGGCGCGCGGCGTCGTGCAGCGCGTGCAGGAGCGGTGGGCGCTCAAGGGTGGGCGCACGGTCGTCGCGGTCGCCGGGGCCACCGGCTCGGGCAAGTCGAGCGTGTTCAACGCGCTGGCCGGCGCCGAGGTCGCCGTCATCAGCCCGCGCCGGCCCACCACCGCCGAGGCGTCCGCCGCCATCTGGGGCGAGGAGCCCGCCGGCGAGCTGCTCGACTGGCTGGGGGTGCACGAACGCCACCACGTGGAGGGCGGCGACGGCTCGCTCGACGGGCTGGTCCTGGTCGACCTGCCCGACTTCGACTCGCGCGAGCTGCGGCACCGGACCGAGGCCGACCGCATCCTGGAGCGCGCCGACGTCTTCGTCTGGGTCGCCGACCCGCAGAAGTACGCCGACGCCCGCCTGCACGACGACTACCTGCAGCCGCTGCGCCACCACGAGACCGTCATGCTCGTCGTGCTCAACCAGGTCGACCGCCTTCGCGAGCGCGACGATGTCGAGCGGGTGCGCGAGGACCTGCGCCGGCTGGTCCGGACCGACGGGGCGGGCGACCACGAGGTGATCGGCACCTCGGCCCGGACCGGCGAGGGGATCGACCAGCTGCGCTCGCGGATCGCCGAGGTCGTCGGTGCCCGCAACGCGGCCGAGGCGCGCCTGGTCGCCGACGTGCGCGCCAGCGCCGAGAGCGTCGCCGAGAGCGTGGGGGAGAGCACGCCCCAGCTGCCCGACTCCGCGGACCACCGGCTGCACGAGGCGCTCAAGGTGGCCTCCGGCGTGCCCGTGGTCCTGGACGCCGTGGAGCGTGACTA
>QEUR01000096.1 GCA_003577095.1 Acidobacteriota bacterium | reverse complement strand
CAGCCCCTCGGCAGGGCTCACGCGGGCGGCCCTGCGGGCCGGCAGCACGCTGGCCAGGGCGCCGGCCAGCAGCGCGACGGCGACGATGGCCCCGACGGTGGCCCACGGCACGTCCAGCTGCACCGCCGTGCCCTCGGGCAGCACGGTCTGGATGCCCAGCACCGCGTAGCCCACGCCCAGCAGCAGTCCCAGGGCCGCGCTGACCACGGCGAGCAGCACGCCCTCGGTGAGCAGCATCCCGCGCATCTGGCCACGGGTCAGGCCCAGGCCGCGCAGCAGCGCGTGCTCGCGGTGCCGCTCGACGACGGACAGCGACAGGGTGTTGGCGATGCCGACGACGGCGATCACCACGGCCACGCCGAGCAGGGCCGTCGTCACCAGGACCAGGATGTCGAGGACCTTGGTGATGAGCGCGCGCTCGACGGCGGCGCCGGACACGGCGAGACCCTCGGTGTCCGCGACCTCCTGGACCCCGCCCAGGACCTCGCCGACGTCCGCGTCGTCGTCCAGCCCGACCAGGACCGCACCGGGCGCGACCGTGCCGCCGCCGAGCGTCGCGAGGTCGGTCCGGTTGACCGCCAGGTCGTAGCCGACCGCGAGCGCGACGACCCGCAGGTCCGCCGACCCCTCGGGGCCGCGCACCGTGACCGTGCCGCCCTCCTCGAGGCCGACCATCGTCAGCATCGCGCTGCCCATCCCGAGGGTGCCGGGCTCCAGGTCGGCCAGCGTGGGGCTGCGCACGACGTCGCCGTCGCGCGCGGGGTCCAGCCCCAGGACGCGGGTGTCGGTGAGCAGGTCGTCGCCGAGGGTCAGGTATGCGGTGTCGACCGCCCGGGCGGCCCGCACGCCGTCCACGGCGGCCAGCGCGGGCTGCACGCCGGCCCCCAGCGGCACGGTCACCACCCGGCTGGCCCGCTCCCCCGCGCCCGGGGCGGAGGGGTCGTCCGCCTCGACGTACTCGCTGCCGGAGGTGACCGCGAAGTCCACCGCGTAGGCGCTGTCGATCTCGCCCAGCGCGGTCCGCTCGGCCGAGGCCGCGCCGATCGAGGTCATCGTGATGAGGGTGACGCCGACGAGCAGGGCCGCGCTGGTGGACGCCGCCCGGCCCCGGTTGCGCACGGCGTTGTCGACCGCGAGCCGGCCAGGGGCACCCACCAGCCGGGCGCCGAGCCCGAGGGCGCGCACCGCGGCGGGGACCACGACCACCGCAGCGACCAGGACGCCGACGAAGGACACCAGGCCGCCGGCGACGCCGGAGAGGACGTCGCGCTGCCCGGCGGCGTACAGCATGAGGGCGGTGCCCCCGCCGAGCATGAGCACGGCCAGTCCGAGCCGCACCCAGCCGACCCGGCGCTGCCCGCCGGCCTGACCGGCGGGACGCAGCGCGGCGAGCGGGGAGACGCGGGTGGCGCGCACCGCCGGCCACAGGCTGGCCAGCACCGTGACGACCAGCCCGACGAGGAGCGGCACCGCCACGACGAGCGGGGTGACCGCGACGCCGTCGGCAAGGGGCACGCCCAGGTCGAGGCGACCGGCGAGCACGACGAGGCCCCAGGAGCCGAGCAGCCCCAGCGCGACGCCGGCCGCCGAGGCGAGCAGGCCGAGCAGCGCAGCCTCGAGGAGGACCTGCCGACGCACCTGCGCGACGGTCGCGCCGACCGCGCGGAGCAGGGCGAGCTCGCCGGTGCGCTGCGCCAGCGTGATGGTGAAGGTGTTGGCGATGACGATCGCGGCGGTGGCCAGCGCGACGGCGCCGAAGCCGAGGAGGATCGCGGCGAGCACGTTCGTGTCGCCGGTCAGCGAGGCGACCCGGGCCTCGGCGGCCTGCGGGCCGGTCTGCACCACCGCGTCCGGCGCGACGCCGGCCACGGCCTCCCGGACCCCGTCCGGGTCCGCCCCGTCGGCGAGGTCGAGGAGCACGGTCTGGTAGCCCAGCTGCGGGTCGATGCTGCGCAGGGTCGCGTCGGCGGCCGCGAAGCCGGGACCGAAGGACAGCGCGTTCATCGGGCCGAAGTCGGCCACGCCGGCGATCGTCACGGTGACCGCGCGGTCGAGGGCGCCGTCGCCGGTCGGGGTCAGCAGCCGCAGCTCGTCGCCCACCTCGTGCGCCTCGGCGAGGTCGGCGTTGGCGAGGACCTCGCCCTCGGCGTGGGGCATCTCCCCGGCGAGCAGCGTCACGCCGGCGGCCGGCACCGACGTGCCGTGGACCCAGTCGCGGGTGGTCGTCTCGGCGGAGACGGAGGTCTCCCCGCGCACGCCGGCGACACCAGGCAGCGCGGCGATCCCGTCGTAGGTCGTGCTCTCGAGCCACGCGCCGTCCGTGCCGGTCACGACGAGGTCCGCGTCGCGCAGGCCGGCGGCGACCGTGTCCTGCATGCCGCGCTGGGCGGTGGTGATGGTGGCCAGGCTCAGCGCCAGGAAGGCCACGCCGATGACGACGGCCACGGCGGCCGACACCAGCCGGCGTCCGCGCGAGGCCAGGCCGGCGGTCATCCAGCCGGAGGAGGTGCGCCGCGCCATCAGAGCCTGCCCAGGGCGCGCACGGACTCCAGGACGGCGTCGGCGTCTGGCTCGACGAGGTCGCCGGCGATCCGCCCGTCGGCGAGCAGCAGCACGCGGTCGGCCACCGCGGCGGCGCCGACGTCGTGGGTGACCATGACCACGGTCTGGCCCCACTCGTCGACCGAGCGGCGCAGTAGGGCGAGCACCTCGGCACCGGTGGTGGAGTCCAGCGCCCCGGTCGGCTCGTCGGCGAAGATCACCTCCGGCCTGGTCACCAGCGCGCGGGCCAGCGCTACCCGCTGCTGCTGCCCGCCGGACAGCTCGCCGGGCCGGTGCCCGAGCCGGTCGCCCAGGCCGAGCTCGTCCACGACGAGCCGCTCCCACTCGGGGTCGGTGCCGCGGCCGGCGAGGTCGAGGGGCAGCCGGATGTTCTGCCGCGCGGTGAGCGTGGGCAGCAGGTTGAAGGCCTGGAAGACGAACCCGACCGAGCGTCGGCGCAGCGTCGTCAGCTGCTTGTCGGACAGCGAGGTCAGCTCGGTGTCGCCGAGGAAGACCCGTCCCCCGGTCGGGTTGTCCAGCCCGGCCAGCAGGTGCATCAGCGTTGACTTGCCCGACCCGCTGGGCCCCATGATCGCGGTGAAGCGCCCGGCCTCGATCCCGACCGAGACGCCGTCCAGGGCCCGCACGGCGGTCTCGCCGCTGCCGTAGGTCTTGGTCAGGTCGGTGGCGCTGGCCGCGAGGGCCGCGCGCCGGGAGCCGCTCGTGGGCTGGCGTGTCTGCACGTCTGTCGTCATGGTGGCGACGCTAGGCGGACCCGGCCGCCGCGCTCGTCCCCCGGGGGTGTCGACCTCGGCGGCAGCACGTCATACCTGGGTATGAGGAGGGGTGCCTGCAGGAGGTCGTGGCGCGGACCTACGAGCCGGCGCGGGAGGCCGCATCCGGCGCGTCCACCGCCGGGGTGGTCAGCTTGAGGCCGACGACGCAGCCGATGATCCCCAGCAGGAACAGGCCCTTGAGGACGGTGAGGGGCTCGGTGCCGGTGACCGCCGCCCACAGGACGGTGAGCAGGGCGCCGACGCCGGTCCAGACGGCGTACGCGGTGCCGGTGGGGATGGTGCGCATCGCCCGGCCGAGGCCGACCAGGCTGATGACCGAGAAGACCACGAAGACCGTGGTCGGGACCGGCCGCGTCAGGCCGTCGGACATGCCGAGCGCGGTCGCCCACACGGCCTCGAAGACCGCGCTGACCAGCAGGATCGCCCACGCCACGTCAGGACACCACCTTCAGGCCCACGACGCAGACGATGATGCCCAGGAGCAGCAGCACGCGGGCGAGGGTGGCCGGCTCGGTGCCGCGGGCCATCGCCCAGACGACGGTGAGGCTGGCGCCGGTGGCGGTCCACACGGCGTAGGCGGTGCCGGTCGGGATGGTCTGCATCGCCAGCGCGAGGCCCCACACGGACAGCACGGTGGTGACGAGGAAGAGCAGGGTGGGGCGCAGGCGGCGCAGCCCCTGGGAGGCGCCGAGCGCGGTGGCCCAGACGGCCTCCAGGACGCCGGAACCGATGAGCAGGACCCAGTCCATGGGTGTTCTCCTGATGGATCGAGATGGTCAACGAGAGCTGGCCAGTCTTGTCCTCACCGGGTACTGAACCGTCGTCCGGGGAGCCCTCGCGAGGGCGCCGCCTCCCAGGGTAGCAACGCGCGGGAGCTGCGCGGTCCTACTCGGGCCGGCCCACCAGGCCCGTCTCGTAGGCGGTGATGACCATCTGCACCCGGTCGCGCAGGCCGAGCTTGTGCAGCACGCGCCCGATGTGCGTCTTGACGGTCGCCTCGGCGAGGAAGAGCTCGGCGGCGATCTCGGCGTTGGTCAGGCCGCGCCCGACCGCCTCGAGGACCTCGCGCTCGCGGTCGGTGAGCGGGTCCAGGCGGGCGGCGGCGGTGCGGCGCGCGGCGGCCTGGGCCTTCTCGCGGTCGGCGTCGGGCAGGTGGGGCACGAAGCGCTCGAGCATCCGCCGGGTCGTCGACGGCGCCATCGCCGCGTCGCCCGCGTGCACCGCGCGGATCGCGGCGAGCAGCTCGGCCGGGCCTGCGTCCTTGAGCAGGAAGCCGGACGCCCCCGCCCTGAGCGCGGCGAAGACGTACTCGTCCAGGTCGAAGGTGGTCAGGACGAGCACCTTGACCCCCTCGACGCGGGCACGGTCGTCCTGGATCAGCCGGCGGGTGGCCTCGACCCCGTCGAGCCGGGGCATCCGGATGTCCATGAGCACCACGTCGGGGCGGGTGGCCGCGACCGCGTCGAGCGCGGCCAGCCCGTCGCCGGCCTCGCCGACGACGGTCATGTCCTCCTGGGCGTCGAGCACCATCCGGAAGCCGGCCCGCACCAGCTCCTGGTCGTCGACGAGGAACAGGCGGATCGGCGCCTCGCCCGGCACGCTCGTCATCGTCCTCCTCCCACGTCCTGACTCTCCAGCGGGATGGTCGCCACGACCTCCCAGCCGCCCCGGGACCGCGGTCCGGCGTGCACGGTCTCGCCGAGCATCTCCACGCGCTCTGACATCCCGAGTATGCCGTTGCCCTCGCCGTCGGCGTCGGGCGCCGCGCCGGCCCCGTCGTCGGTGACCCGCACGAGCAGCACCGCCGGCGTGCGCAGCACGTCGACGTCCACCGTGGCTCCGGGGCCGGCGTGCTTGAGCACGTTGGTCAGCGACTCCTGCACGACCCGGTAGGCGGCCAGGTCGACGTCGCGCGGCAGGTCGTCGGTGCGGCCGCGCACGACCACGTCGACCGGCACGCCGGAGTCGCGGACCCGCTGGGCCAGGTCGTCGAGGTAGGCCAGGCCCTGAAGCGGGGAGAACTCCGCCCCGGCGCCCTCGTCGCGCAGCACCCCGACCAACCGCCGGGTGTCCGCCAGCGAGGTGCGGGCCGTCTCGGCGAGGGTCTCCAGGGTGTCCGCCGCCCGCTCGAGCGCGGCGCGGTCGGGGCCGATGGCCGGCGGGCGGTCGAGGGCCTGGCGCGCGGCGTACAGGGCGCCGTCGGCCTGGACCACGACGACGGCGAGGCTGTGCGCGACGACGTCGTGCATCTCGCGGGCGATCTGGGCGCGCTCGCCCTGGGCGACGAGCTGGGTGCGCTGGGCCTGGTCGCGGGCGAGGGCGCGGTTCTGCGCCTGGAGCCGGGAGACGACCTCCTTGCGCCGGCGCACGACGTCGCCGAGCACCCATGCGGCACCGACGAAGGTGGCCATGAACATCGCCTGGAAGCTGGCGGTGATGAGCAGCTGCTCGAGCCCGCCGAAGGCGACCGCCCAGTCCAGCCCGGCGACCAGGGCCCCGACGAGCCCGAGCCCAAGCACCGTCCGGGAGGTGCGCCGGTCGCCGAACGCCGCGGCGCTGTAGACGGCGATCGGCACCGCGACGTTGGCCGGGTTGGGCTCGTCCGTGAAGGCGACCTGCAGCAGGCACGCGGCCGCGACCATCAGCGCGGCCGCCAGCGGCCGGCGGCGCCGGACGAGCAGCGGGAGGACCTGCGCGAGCCCGAGCAGCACCGCGCCGCCGCCGAGCACCGCCCCGGTGAGCAGCACCCACATCACCAGGGCGCCGACGAGCACCACGTCGGGCGCCCACGGGTGGCGCCGCGCCTCACCGACCAGCTCGCGCAGCTCTTCCATCACCGGGGAGCCTACGGGGGCGGCGGCGACCGCACGTCGGACCGTGGTCTGGTCGTGCGTGCGACCGCGGTATGACGTGTGGCCGGGCTCCCGGCCGGAATGCCGGCCGCTCCACCGGCGCTTGCACGGGTATGAAGCGCATCGGCTTTCTCTCCTTCGGCCACTGGACGCCCCACCCGGAGTCGGCCACCCGCTCCGCCTCGGACACCCTGCTCCAGTCGATCGACCTGGCGGTCGCGGCCGAGGAGGTCGGGGCGGACGGCGCGTACTTCCGGGTGCACCACTTCGCCCGCCAGCTGGCCTCGCCGTTCCCGCTGCTGGCCGCCGTCGGCGCCCGCACCAGCCGGATCGAGATCGGCACGGGCGTGATCGACATGCGCTACGAGAACCCCCTCTACATGGCCGAGGACGCCGGCGCCGCCGACCTGATCGCCGGCGGCCGCCTGCAGCTCGGGATCAGCCGGGGCAGCCCCGAGCAGGTGGTCGAGGGCTACCGCTACTTCGACCACCACCCGCGCGAGGGCGAGACAGACGCCGACATGGCGCGACGGCACACCGCCCGGTTCCTGGAGGTGCTCTCCGGCGAGGGGTTCGCCGAGCCGAACCCCCGGCCGATGTTCCCCAACCCGCCCGGCCTGCTGCGCGTCGAGCCGCACTCCGAGGGGCTGCGCCGGCGGATCTGGTGGGGCGCCGGCTCGCGCGCGACCGCCGAGTGGGCCGCCGCGCAGGGGATGAACCTGATGAGCTCGACCCTGCTCACCGAGGACGCCGGCGTGCCCTTCCACGTGCTGCAGGCCGAGCAGATCCGGCGCTTCCGCGCGGCGTGGGCGCAGGCCGGTCACGGCTGGGAGCCGCGCACGTCGGTGAGCCGGAGCATCTTCCCGCTGGTCACGGCCGAGGACCACCGCTACTTCGGGCTCGAGCGGCGCAGCAGCGACCAGGTCGGGATGCTCGAGGGCGGTCGGGCGATCTTCGGCAAGACCTACGCCGCCGAGCCCGACGAGCTGGTCCGCCAGCTCGCGAAGGACGAGGCGATCGCCGAGGCGGACACGCTGCTGCTGACCGTGCCCAACCAGCTCGGCGTCGACTACAACGCGCACGTGCTGCGCTCGGTGGTGGAGCTGGTCGCGCCGGAGCTCGGCTGGCGCTGAGGCGGGCGCCCGGCCGTCAGGTGAACTGCGCCTCGATCCGGCCGACCTCCTCGTCGGTGAGCCGCAGGTCGGCGGCCCGCGCGGAGTCGGTGATGGTCGCCGGCCGGGTCGCGCCCGGGATCGGGATGACGTGGTCGCCGTGCGCCAGCTCCCAGGCGAGCACCACCTGCTGCGGGCTGACGTCGCGCTCCAGGCCGATCTCGGCGAAGACCGGGAAGCTGCTGGCGACCAGCCCGACCCGCCCCTCGCCGCCGAGCGGGCTGTAGGCCAGGAAGGTCACGTCCAGCCGCCCGCACAGCTCGAGCTCCTGGCGGCTGCTGCGGAAGCGCGGGGAGAACTGGTTCTGCACGCTGGCCAGCCCGCCCGGCCCGAGGATCCCCGCGGCCAGCTCGATCTGCTCGGTGTTGACGTTGGACAGGCCGACCGCCCGCACCAGCCCCTCCTCGCGGAACCGCGCCAGCGTCTGCACGACCTCGCCGAAGGGCTGCCACAGGTCCGGCCGGTGCCACTGCCACAGGTCGAGGACGTCCCGGCCCAGCGCCAGCAAGGACGCCTCGATCCGCCCGCGCAGGTAGGCCTCCGAGCCGTCGCGCCCCCACGTCTCCCCCGGCCCGCGGGTGACGCCGGCCTTGGTGGCGACCACCACGGCGTCGGTGTCCCCCGGGTAGGTCCGCAGCGCCTCGGCCACGAGCCGCTCGTTGTGGCCCATCGTGTCCCAGGTCGGCGCGTAGATGTCGGCGGTGTCGACCAGCGTGATCCCCGCGTCCAGCGCGGCGTGCACGGTGAGGAGGCCCTGCTCCCACGGCGGGACCGACCCGTAGGCGAGCGAGAGCGGCATACCCCCGAACCCCACGGCGGAGACGGTGAAGGGGCCGAGACGGCGGGTCTGCATGGTTCCCAGGGTATGGCGCGTGCGGGCGCTCTGGGGCCCGGTCCCGTGGCCGACCTGCCGACCGGGACCCTGCGCGCGGCAGATGTCGCGGATCGTCGACGTCTCACCGGCCGTCGACGATCCGCGACATCGGCCGGGAGGGGCGGGCGCACCCGCACGACGCCGGAGCCGGGCCCTCCCTCAGACCTCCAAGGCCCGGACCACCGGCACCCCGACCCGGTAGGGGATGTGCAGCCAGCTCGGCGCGTCCACCAGCGCGAAGTCGGCGCGCAGCCCGACCGCGATCCGCCCCACGTCGGTCCTGCGCAGCGACGCGGCGGCCCCGACGGTCGCCGCGCGCAGGGCCTCCGCCGGCGTCATGCCCATCTCGCGCACCGCGAGCGCGATCATCAACGGCATCGAGGACGAGTAGCAGGTGCCCGGGTTGCAGTCGGTCGCCAGGGCCACGGTCGCTCCGGCGTCGAGCAGACGGCGCGCGTCGGGGTAGGGCTGCCGCGTGGAGAACTCCACCCCCGGCAGCAGCGTCGCGACCGTCCCGCTCCCGGCGAGCGCCTCGACGTCCGCGTCGGAGAGGAAGGTGCAGTGGTCCACGCTGGCGGCGCCGAGGTCGACGGCGAGCCGCACGCCCGGTCCCTCGCTGAGCTGGTTACCGTGCACGCGCAGCTCCAGGCCGGCGTCGCGCCCCGCCTCGAGCACGCGCCGCGACTCCTCCTCGTCGAAGGCGTGGGGGCTGGCCGGCTCGCAGAAGACGTCGACCCACCGCGCGTGCGGCGCGCAGGCCTGCAGCATCTCGCCGCACACCAGGTCGAGGTATGCCGCGCGCCCACCGGCGTCGCGCCGCTCCGGCGGGACGACGTGGGCGCCGAGGTAGGTGACCTCGTCGGTGACCTCCCGGGCCAGCCGCAGCGCCCGCACCTCGTCCTCGACGGTGAGCCCGTAGCCGCTCTTGACCTCGACCGTGGTCGTGCCCTGGGAGCGCATCTCCTGCACCCGCTGCTGGAGCAGCCTGCGCAGCTCGGCGTCGGTGGCGGCCCGGGTGGCCTCGACGGTCACCGCGATGCCGCCGCCGTCGTAGGGCGTGCCGGACATCCGCGCGGCGAACTCCGCGGACCGGTCGCCGGCGAAGACCAGGTGGCTGTGCGCGTCGACGAGGCCGGGGATGACGGCGCGGCCCTCCAGGTCCACGGCCCAGTCGGCCTGCGGCGCCTCGGCGGCGGGACCGATCCACTGCACGGTGGGGGCGGTGTCCTCGCCACCACCGCCGATGACGACGGCGGCGTCGCGGAGCACGCCGAGCCCGGCGTGCAGGGGGTCCGGGTCGACGCCCTCGACCGTGTCGTCGCAGGTGACGAGCTCGCCGATGCCGGTGATGAGCATGCTCACGTCTTCAGCTGTCCTTCCAGAGCGGGGTGATGGCCTCGTGGAGCAGGCGGCCCACGTCGCCGAGCCGGTGCCGCCCGTCCTCGACCACGACCCGGCCGTCGACCACGACGGTGTCGACGTCGGCGGCGGTGGCGGCCAGCAGCACCTGCTCGGGGGCGGAGCCGGCGGTGCGCACGGTGTCGTCGCGGACCGCGACGAGGTCGGCGCGGGCGCCGACCTCGATCCGGCCGGCGTCGGGCCAGCCGATGCTCTCGTGGGCGGTGGCGGCGGCGAGCTGCTCGGCGGGCGCGAGCCGGCCGCGCTGCAGGCTGGCGAGCCGCTCGTGCATCTCGAGGGCGCGCGCCTCCTCCACGAGGTCGACGACCGCATGCTGGTCCGAGCCGAGCGAGAGGCGCGCGCCGACATCTTCCTCCTCGCCGCGCTG
>QEUR01000095.1 GCA_003577095.1 Acidobacteriota bacterium | reverse complement strand
ATGACGACGACGTTCTTGAGCGTGTCCGCCGCCGTCCACCCGCGCCCGTCGGCACGCGGGTGCAGCGCGTCCGACTGGGCGACGAGCGTCTCGATGGTGGGGCTGTCCGGGGTGTCCTCGACGTGCGCGGCGGGGGTCGCGGCGACGACGTCGGGATCGACGGGCGGCGCCTGCGGCACGACGACCGCCTCGACGTTCGCGGCATACCCGCTGGCCTCGCAGCGCACGAAGGTGTCCTCGCCGATGGGGCTCACCGCGAGGAACTCCTCGCTGGCCGACCCGCCCATCGCACCGGAGTCGGCATACACGATGACGTAGTCGAAGCCGAGCCGGTCGAAGATCCGGACGTAGGCCTCGCGGTGGCGCTGGTAGGCGGCCTCGAGGCCGGCGTCGTCGACGTCGAAGGAGTAGGAGTCCTTCATGATGAACTCACGGCCGCGCAGCAGCCCGGCTCTGGGGCGCGCCTCGTCGCGGTACTTGGTCTGGATCTGGTAGAGCGTCAGCGGCAGCTCCTTGTAGGAGCTGTACATGTCCTTGACCGCGAGCGTGAACATCTCCTCGTGGGTGGGCCCGAGCAGCATGTCGACGCCCTTGCGGTCCCGCAGCCGGAAGAGGTTGTCGCCGTACTCTGTCCAGCGGCCCGACGCCTCGTAGGGCTCCCGGGGCAGGAGAGCGGGGAAACTCAGCTCCTGGCCGCCGATCGCGTCCATCTCCTCCCGGACGATGGCCTCGACCTTGCGCAGCACCTTCAGGCCCAGCGGCAGCCAGGAGTAGACGCCCGGGGCCGCCCGCCGGACGTAGCCGGCGCGCACGAGCAGCTTGTGCCCGGGCAGCTCGGCGTCGGCCGGGTCCTCGCGAAGGGTCCGCAGGAACAGGGTCGACAGGCGCATCGCCACGAGGGGTACTCCTTGCTGAGGGGGTCTGGACCGTCCGAGCGTACCCGCACGGCACGCGGCACCACGACGGTATTGCGGCCGGCTCAGCGGCGGGCGGCCAGCTGCGCGACGCCCTCGAGGAGGCGGTCGACCTCCTCCTGCGTGGTGTAGGGGGCCATGCCCACGCGCACTCCCCCGGACGGGCCGAGCCCGAGACGGTGGCTGAGCTCCCAGGCGTAGAAGTGCGAGGCCGGCGCGTTGACCCCCAGGGTGGCCAGGTGCCGGTGGACCTCCGTGGCCTCGACGCCCTCCAGGGTGAACAGGAGGGTCGGTGTGCGAGTGGCCGCGCGGGACCAGACCGTGACGCCGTCGATCCCGGCCAGCCCGTCCTCGGCGCGCACCCGCAGGGCGTCCTCGTGCTCCTCCAGCGCCGCGAACGCCGCCGCGAGGCGCTCCCGCCGCGGGGCCTCCTCGTCGGCGTCCGGGGACAGCGCGGCGATGAAGTCGACCGCGGCGGTGGTGCCGGCGAGCAGCTCGTAGGGCAGCGTGCCGAGCTCGAAGCGCTCGGGCACCCGGTCCGGGCTGGGCAGCAGCTTGTCGGGCCGCAGCTCCTCGAGCAGGTCGGCACGTCCGCCGGTCACCCCGAGGTGAGGACCGAGGAACTTGTAGGGCGAGCACGACATCAGGTCCGCACCCAGACCCTCCCGGTCCAGCAGCGCGTGCGCGGCGAGGTGGACCGCGTCGACGTGGACGAGGGCACCGGCGTCGTGGGCGGCCGAGACGATCCCCTCCAGGTCGGGGCGGGTGCCGATCAGGTTGCTGGCGCCGGTGACCGCGACCAGCCGGGTGCGCTCCGAGAGCACGTCTGTCACCGCCGCGAGCGGCAGCTCGCCCGAGGCAGGGTCGACCTCCGCCCAGCGGACGGTCGCGCCGACCGACTCCGCCGCGAGCACCCAGGGGCGCACGTTGGCGTCGTGGTCGAGGGAGGTGACGACGACCTCGTCGCCGGCCCCCCACCGGTGGCTGCGGGCCAGGGTCCGGGCGAGGTCCACCGTGTTGGCCGTCATGCTCCGCCCGAAGATCACCGTGGCGGGGTCGGTGCCGAGCAGGTCGCCCATCGCCTCCCGGGCCTCGGCCACCGTGCGCTCGGCCAGCAGCTCGGCGTCCGTGACCGTGCCCCGGTTGGCGATCGAGCTGTTCAGGGTGCCCGCGACCGCCTCCGCGACCGCGGCCGGGGTCTGCGAGCCGCCCGGGCCGTCGAAGTGGGCGGTGCCCGTGCCCAGCGCCGGGAAGCGCGCGCGGACGGCGTGCACGTCATACCTCATGGCGCTCAACATAGCCACACCTCCGCGGCGCGGCCCAGACGGCTCAGCCGGTCCCGGCGACCTCGTGCGCCAGCTCGACGGTCCGGCCGGTGAGCGCCGGGTCGACCTCCCAGTGCGCGAGCACCCGGCGGACCGCGTCCTCCAGGCCGCCCTGGACCAGCTCGCGCGCCCGGTCGGCCGCGGCGTCGGTGAGCGGCGCTCCCAGGCCACGGGCGTGCAGCACCCAGGCGGCGACGACGCGGAGCGCGCCGTCCGCGTCCTCCCCCGCCTCGTGCGCGGCCCGGAGCGCGGGCAGGATCCGCACGGGGATCTTCTGGGTGCCGTCTGCGGCGATCTGGGCCAGCAGGTGGCGGATGCTCGGGTTGGCGAACCGCTCGACGAGGGCGCGCGTGTAGTCCCGCAGCTCCTCCTCGGGCAGCACCAGGTGCGGGACGGCCACGTCCCACCACTGCCGCACCCAGCCGGCCACCTCCGGGTCCTCGATCGCCTCGGCGACGGTCTCGTGCCCACGGATGCTGCCGGCGTAGGCCAGCAGCGAGTGCGCGCCGTTGAGCAGCCACAGCTTGCGCGTCTCGTAGGGCCGGACGTCGTCGGTGATGACGGCTCCCGCGGTCTCCCAGGCGGGACGCCCGGCCACGAACTCCCCGGCCAGGTCCCACTCGACGAACGGTTCGGTCACCACGCAGGCGGGGTCGTCCACCCCGGTGAGGTCACGCACGGTCGCGCGGTCCTCGTCGGTCGGGCGGGGTGTGATCCGGTCGACGGCGGTCGTCACGAAGGTCACGTTGTCGGCGACCCACGCCGCGAGCGCGGGGTCGATCCGCTCCGCGGCCGCCAGCACCACGTCACGTGCGACCGCGCCGTTGCCGGGCAGGTTGTCGCACGGCACGACGCTCAGCCCGCCGGCCCCCGCCTCGTGCCGGGCCCTCAGGCCGCTGGCGATGCGCACCGGCGCCGTGCGCAGCGCGGTCCGGCGGCCGGCCGCCAGGTCGTCCAGGTCGGCGCTCACGTCCGCATCGTCCAGGTCGAGCCCGCCGTCGGCAGCCCGCTTGTAGCCGGCCTCGGTGACGGTGGTCGTCACGATCGCCACGGCCGGGTCGGCCAGGTGGCGGTGCCATGCGTCCATGTCGGTGCCGGGGTGCGCCTCGACGACGCTGCCGATCACCTCGGTGCTCGGGGCGTCCGCACCGTTGACCACGAGGGTGTAGAGCCCGTCCTGCACCTCCAGCTGCTCGGCCACCTCGGTGGACCGGCCGGTGAAGGCGGCGATCCCCCACTGCTCCTCCGGGGAAAGTCCCTCGTTGGCGCGGTGGGTGTACCACGCCTGGTGGGCGCGGAAGAAGTTGCCCAGCCCCAGGTGCACCATCCGCACAGCAGGCTTGGGGGTATGACGTGCCAGCCGGTCGTTCACAGGCCGAACACCTCTCTGGGCTGGGTCTGCACAAGGTAGCGCGCGGTCTCGACGGCCTCCTCCTCGGTGAGCCGGTGCTCGGCGACGAGGCGGGCGAGGAAACCGCTGTCCATCCGGCGTGCCATGTCGTGGCGCGCCGGGATGGACAGGAAGGCCCGCGTGTCGTCGATGAAGCCGGACGTCCGGCTGAAGCCGGCGGACTCGGTGACCGCCGCGCGGAACCGCAGGATGGCGTCCGGCGCGTCGATGAACCACCACGGCACCCCCACGTGCAGGCTCGGGTAGAACCCGGCCAGCGGCGCGAGCTCGCGGCTGTAGACGGTCTCGTCGATGGTGAAGACGACCAGCGTCAGGCCGGGGTCCGTCCCGTGGCGGGCCAGCGCCGGCTGCAGCGCACGCGTGACCTCCACGGCGATCGGGACGTCGGCGCCCGCGTCGGCGCCGTAGGTCTCGAAGGTGCCCGGGTGGTGGTTGCGGTGCACAGCCGGGTGGAGCGTCATCGTGAGCCCGTCCTCGGCGGCCATCCGCACCATCTCGGCGACCATGTGGCGGCGCAGGCGGTCGCCGTCGGCGGCGCTGATCCGGCCGGCGCGCGCCTCGGCGTAGAGACGCTCGGCCTCGGCTGCCTCCAGCGGCTCGGTGCCGAGGTCGCGGTGGCTGTGGTCGGTGGAGACCGCGCCGTGCGCCTTGAAGTAGGCACGGCGGTCCTCCATCGCAGCCACCCACCCGGCGTAGCCGCCGGTGTCCTGGCCGGAGACCTCCGCGAGGCGGTCCACGTCGGCGATCCAGGAGGCGGCGGCCGGCTCGAGGTAGCGGTCGGGCCGGAAGGTCGGGACCACCGTGCGCGTGAAGGTGGGATCCTCGGCCAGGGTGCGGTGGTGGGCGAGGTCGTCGCACGGGTCGTCCGTGGTGGCCAGGAAGGCGATGTCGAAGGTGTCCATGAGCGCCCGCGGGCGGGAGGAGTCCAGGGTGGTCCAGGCCGCGATCTGGTCGTAGAGCTCGTCGGCGGTCTGTGCCGAGGGCACCAGGTCGGAGCCGAAGACCTGGTCGAGCACCGTCTCGAACCACAGCTTCATCGGGGTGCCGCGGTAGACCGGCCAGCGTTCGCAGAAGATCCGGAAGGCCTCCCGCGACTCCGGCTCCGAGAGCTCGCCGCGCCCTACGCCCAGGCGGGCCAGGTCGACACCGCTGGCGTGCAGGAGCCGGGTGATGTAGTGGTCCGGGGTGATGAGCAGCGAGGTGGGGTCGCGGAACGGCGTGTCCTCGGCGAGCCACGCCGGCGGCACGTGGCCGTGCGGGCTGATGATCGGCAGGTCGGCGACCTCGGCGTAGACCCGTCGCGCCACCTCCCGGGTGCCGGGGTCGGCGGGAAGCAGCCGGTCGGGGTGCAGGCTCAGTCGCGGTCTCACCCTTGCACCTCACCATCATCGGCGGCCGCGGGCCGGACCTTGCCAACTGTTGTCGCTGGCCCGGCCACGGCGACCGCCCCGAGCACTACGCTGTGGCCATGCCGGAGCCCGCCCCGCCGACCAGCCGCCTCGTCGGCGGACCCCACGAGCAGGTCGGCCCCGAGGAGCTCGACGACCTGGTCGCGAGGTCCGTCGCCGAGTCGGACCTGCAGGACCAGGACGTGGTCCTCGTCATCCCGGACGGCACCCGGTCCTGCCCGCTGCCGCTGCTGGTCGGCACCCTGCACCGCCACCTCTCGCCGGTCGTCTCCTCGCTCACCGCGGTCATCGCCCTCGGCACCCACTCCTACATGGAGCCGCACGAGATCGACCGCCTCCTGGGCGTGGGCGGCGAGGGGCAGCCCGAGACGCTGGAGACGGCATACCCGGGGCTGAGGGTGGTCAACCACGAGTGGGCGGACCCGGACATGCTCGTGCACGTGGGCACCATCCCGGCCGCCCGGATCTCCGAGCTGTCCGGCGGACGCCTGGAGCGGGAGGCGCCGATCGTCATCAACCGGCACGTGGTCGAGGCGGACGCGGCGATCGTCGTCGGCCCGGTCTTCCCGCACGAGGTGGTGGGGATCTCCGGCGGCAACAAGTACTTCATCCCGGGCGTGGCCAGCCAGGAGTTCATCGACATGACCCACTGGGTCGGTGCGCTCATCACCTCCACCGAGATCATCGGCACCACCGGGATCACCCCGGTCCGGGCGATGATCAACGAGGGCGCGGCGCTGATCCCCACCCGGCGACTGGCGCTGTGCTGCGTCGTGCAGTCCGGGTCCGGCGACCTCGAGGCCGCCGCGTTCGGCACCCCCGAGGAGGCCTGGGCCGCCACCGCCGAGATCGCGGCCGAGACCCACGTGAACTGGCTCGAGGAGCCGATGCACCGGGTCATCGCGGTGATGCCCACCCGCTACGACGACATCTGGACCGCGGCCAAGGGGGGCTACAAGACCGAGCCCGCGGTCGCGGACGGCGGGGAGATCGTCATCTACGCGCCGCACGTCACCGAGGTCTCCGAGGTGCACCACGAGATCTACGAGATCGGCTACCACTGCCGGGACTACTTCGTGAAGCAGTGGGAGAAGTTCGAGCACGTCCACTGGGGCGTCCTGGCCCACTCCACCCACCTGCGGGGGCAGGGCACCTACGACGCCGAGACCGGCGAGGAACGGCTGCGGATCAGGGTGACCCTCTCGACGCAGATCCCCCGCGAGGTCTGCGAGCGGATCAACCTGGGCTACCTCGACCCGGCCACCGTCGACCTGGAGGCGCTCGCCAAGGAGCCCGGCACGACCGTGATCCCGAACGCCGGCGAGGTGCTCTACCGGCTGCGCGACCCTGCGGCCGCGCGCACCGGGGCCGGCCCCGTCGACTGACGCACCTCGAGGTGCACCGGCAGCACGGAGGTGATGTCACGGGGGTCGGCCTTGCCGGTCAGCAGCGAGATCACGTGCCGGGTGGCCGTCTCGCCGAGCGTGGTGACCGGTTGGGCGACCGTGGTCAGGCCTGGCGTCACCAGGTCGGCGGGGAGCGTGTTGTCGAAGCCGACCACGCTGACCTCGGCGGGCACCTCGACCCCGAGCGCGGCGAGCCCGCGCAGCAGCCCCACCCCGATGAGGTCGTTGTAGCAGACGACCGCGGTGAGGCCCCGTTCGACGACCATCCGGGCGGCCGTGCGTCCGCCGGCCAGGGTGGGCTGGACGGGCCCCACGCGCGCGTCGGCGATCAGCAGCTCGTGGCAGGCCTCGCGCAGTGCCCGCCAGCGCGCCCCGTCGGCCCAGGACGCCTCCGGACCGGCGACGTAGCCGATCCTCCGGTGCCCGAGCGAGGCCAGGTGCTCCACCGCCCGCCGCACCCCCCGCGGGTTGTCGGGGACGACGCACGGCAGCCCCTGGACGTGCCGGTTGATCACGACCAGCGGCAGCCGGCGCGCCAGACCTCGCAGGTCGGTGTCGGAGAGCCGGGAGGAGGTCACGACCAGGCCGTCGACGAGCGGCAGGTGCCGCTCGAGCATGCGCCGCTCCTCCTGGGCCGACTCGCGCGCGTCGGCGACCATGAGCGTGAAGTCGCTGTCGTGGGCCGCCTTCTCCGCGCCGCGGATGATGCCGAAGTAGAACGGGTTGGTGATGTCGCTGACCGCGAGCGCGATCACCCGTGACCGGGTGGTGGAGGGGCCACGGTACGGCTCGTCGTCGCGGTAGCCGAGGCGGGCCGCCACCTCGTGGACCCGCCTGGTGGTGGCGCTGCTGACCCGGCCCGGCCGGGAGAACGCGCGGGACACCGTCGACGCGCTGACGCCAGCCTCCCGGGCCACGTCGTAGATCGTCACGCGAGACCTCTGGCCAGCGCCGTCGACCGCCATGGGCCCACCCTAGCGGTCCGACAACACCCGGCAACACGAACCGCGGGGGATCGTCCCGGGGGACGATGACCGCAGAGACCGTCCCCGTGGAGGAGAAGCCGATGTCCGCCGACAGCACCGAGTCCCGGCCCCCCGCGGCCACCACCACCGAGCCGGACCTGGCACCCCCGCCGGTCGAGGAGGTCGCCGCGACGGAGGCCGCCGGGCCGGTCACCCGGGAGGGCGACGCGGTCGTCGGCGTCGTCGGCATGGCGGTGATGGGCCGCAACCTCGCCCGCAACCTGGCCCGCCACGGGCACGTCGTCGCGCTGTACAACCGCACCGCGGAGCGCACCGACGAGGTCGTCGCCGAGCACGGGCACGAGGGCAGCTTCGTCCCGGCCCGGGACCTGCCCTCCTTCGTCGCCCCCCTCGCCCGCCCGCGCCGGATCATCATCATGGTCCAGGCCGGCGCCGGCACCGACGCCGTGATCGACCAGCTCGTCCCGCTCCTGGAGGCCGGCGACATCGTCGTCGACGGCGGCAACGCCCACTACCAGGACACCCGGCGCAGGGAGCAGCGCCTCCGCGCCGAGGGCCTCCACTTCGTCGGCGCCGGGATCTCCGGCGGTGAGGTCGGTGCCCTGGAGGGCCCGTCGATCATGCCGGGAGGGTCGCGGGAGTCCTACGCCGCGCTCGGCCCGATCCTGGAGAGCATCGCCGCGACCGTCGACGGCGAGCCGTGCTGCGCCTACATGGGCCCGGACGGCGCCGGCCACTTCGTCAAGATGGTGCACAACGGCATCGAGTACGCCGACATGCAGTTCATCGCCGAGGCCTACGACCTGCTGCGGGCCGCCGGCCTGGAGCCGGAGCGGCTCTCGGACGTCTTCCGCACCTGGAACGAGGGGGACCTCGACTCCTACCTGATCGAGGTGACCGCCGAGGTGCTGGCCCAGCGCGACGCCCGCACCGGGGGCGCCCTCGTCGACTCGATCGTCGACGCGGCCGGCCAGAAGGGCACCGGCAGCTGGACCGTCCAGGCGGCCCTGGAGCTCGGCGTCCCCGTCAACGCGATCGCCGAGTCCGTCTTCGCCCGCTCCGCCTCCAGCCACCCCGAGCTGCGCGCCGCCGCCCGGGCCGCGCTCACCGGACCGGACCCCCGCGGCGCGGTCGAGGTCGGGCCGGCCGGGCTGGACGCCTTCGTCGAGGCCGTCCGCCAGAGCCTGTGGTCGGCCAAGGTGGTCGCCTACGCCCAGGGTCTGCACCTGATCCGGGTGGCCTCGCAGACCTACGCATGGGACGTCGACATCGAGTCGGTGGCGCGCATCTGGCGGGCGGGCTGCATCATCCGCGCCCGGCTGCTGGAGCAGATCCGCGGCGAGTACGCCGCCCAGGACCTCGTCACCCTCCTGGAGGCCCCCAGCATCCGCGAGGGTCTGGCCGCGACCCAGGACGGGTGGCGCCGCGTCGTCGGCGTCGCGGCCGCCGCCGGCGTCCCGGTGCCGGGGTTCGCGGCGGCGCTGTCCTACTACGACACGCTGCGCGCACCCCGTCTGCCCGCCGCGCTGATCCAGGGACAGCGTGACTACTTCGGTGCGCACACGTATCGTCGGGTCGATGACGACGGCAGCTTCCACACCGACTGGTCCGGCGACCGCACCGAGGTCCGTGCCTGACCGGGGGGCTCCTCCCGCGCACCTGGTCGACCACCTCGCCCGGTTCGCCGAGTCCGTGGCGGGGGTATGCCGTCTGGGCGTCGCCTTCTCCGGCGGCGTGGACTCCTCGGTGCTGCTCGCGCTGGCGCTGCGCGAGCTCGGACCCGACCGGGTGCTGGCGATCACCGGCGTCTCGCCGAGCCTGGCCGCCCGCGACCGCTCGCGGGCGGCGTCGGTGGCCGATCACCTGGGCGCCCACCTGCTGGAGGTCCGCACGCACGAGATCGACCGCGCCGACTACCGGCGCAACGACCCGGACCGCTGCTACTTCTGCAAGGACGAGCTCTTCAGCGTCATCTCCGACGAGCTCGTCGCCGAGCACGGCCTCGACGCGGTCGCCTACGGGGAGAACGCCGACGACGCCCTCCGTCCCGACCGCCCGGGCGCCGGCGCCGCCGCGGAGCACCGGGTGCTCCGCCCGCTCGCCGACGCCGGGCTGGACAAGAAGGCGGTGCGCGAGCTGGGCCGCTGGCTCGACGTCCCGACGGCCGAGACGCCCGCCTCGCCCTGCCTGGCCTCCCGCATCCCGCACGGGCAGGAGGTGACCGCCGAGAAGCTGGCCCAGGTCGAGGCGGCCGAGGACGCGGTCCTGGCGCTCGGCATACCGGAGGCGCGGGTGCGCCACCACGGTGACATCGCCCGGATCGAGGTGCCCGTGGAGCACCTGGCGACCGTGGTGGCGGCGCACAGCACGCTGGTCGCCGAGGTCCGGCGCGCCGGGTTCCGGCACGCGACCCTGGACCTCGCCGGTCTGCAGTCGGGACTGTTCACCCTCGACGCGCTCGGGCTGCGGCGGGCCCAGCCGTGACCGTGGAGGACTTCACCGACCTCGACCTCGACCACGGGCGGGCGCTGCGGCGCGGCTACCCCGAGGCGGTGCTCTGCGACGCCAAGACGCCCGACCAGGTCCGGCGGGCCGCCGCGGAGTGCCGCGAGGCCGCCACCGGC
>QEUR01000094.1 GCA_003577095.1 Acidobacteriota bacterium | reverse complement strand
CAACCTCGAGCTGCCCGCCGCCCTGCGCAGGGCCGGGGTACGGGGGCGTGACGCCGCCTTCGCCACCGAGCTCGTCTACGGCACGCTGCGGCTGCAGGGGCTCTACGACGCCGTCGTCGGCGTCGCCGCGGACCGTCCGGTCGCCGGGATCGACCCGCCCGTCCTGGACGTGCTGCGTCTCGGGGTGCACCAGCTGCTGGGGATGCGCGTGCCGGCCCACGCCGCCGTCAGCTCGACGGTCGCCCTGGCCCGCCAGCACGTCAGCCAGGGTGCGGGCGGTTTCGTCAACGCCGTGCTGCGCCGCGTCGGCGAGCGCGGCCGCGAGGAGTGGGTCGGGAGGGTGACGGCCGGGATCGAGGATCCTCTCGCCCGGCTCGCTGTGGAGCACTCCCACCCGGAGTGGATCGTGCGCGCGCTGCGCGCGGCCCTCCTCGCCCACGGCAGCACCCCCGAGGAGGTGGTCGCCGAGCTGCCCGCGCTGCTCGCCGCGCACAACACCCCCGGGCCCCTGACGCTGGCCGCCCGACCGGGCCTGGTCGAGCAGGAGGCTCTCCTGGGCGCGGGCGCGCAGCCCGCTCCCGTGGCACCCACCGCCTGGACCCTGTCCTCCGGCGACCCGGGTCTGGTCCCGGGCGTGCGCGACGGCCGCGTCGCGGTCCAGGACGCCGGCTCGCAGCTGCTCACCCTCGCCCTCGCGCAGGCGCCGCTGGAGGGCCCCGACCGGCGGTGGCTGGACCTGTGCGCCGGTCCCGGCGGCAAGGCCGGCCTGCTGGCCGCGCTGGCCCTGGAGCGGGGCGCGTCGCTGCGCGCGAACGAGGTGGCTCCGCACCGTGCCGAGCTCGTGCGCCACACGCTGAGGGCGGCGCTCGAGGCGGGCGCCGACGTGGAGGTGACCGTCGAGGACGGGCGCACGGTGGGCAGCCAGGAGCCCGGTTTCTACGACCGGGTCCTGGTGGACGCACCCTGCACCGGTCTGGGCGCCCTGCGCCGGCGGCCCGAGTCCCGCTGGCGCCGCACGCCCGCCGACCTGACCGGACTGGGACCCCTGCAGCGGGAGCTGCTGGCGTCGGCGCTCGACGCGGTGCGGCCCGGCGGGCTCGTCGCCTACGCCACCTGCTCCCCGCACCTGGCCGAGACGACCCTCGTCGTGGGCGACCTGCTGA
This sequence comes from Acidobacteriota bacterium, assembly GCA_003577095.1. Taxonomy (GTDB): domain Bacteria; phylum Actinomycetota; class Actinomycetes; order Actinomycetales; family Dermatophilaceae; genus Ornithinicoccus. The sequence goes on along the minus strand of QEUR01000094.1, from coordinate 8,922 downwards.
AGAGACGGTCGGACGTCGAGCTGGTCGACGTGCGGCCGCTGCTGCTCGACCGGGCCGGCCAGCCGTTGCCCGGAACCGGTGCCGAGGGGGAGCGCTGGGCCCAGCTGTGGTCGCACCGGCACGGCACCGACGGGATGTTCGTCGCCCTGCTCCGGCGCCGGTGAGCGGCCGTTAGGGTGTGGGTCATGGCCGGCCCCCACCTGCAGATCAGCCCCTCGATCCTGTCCGCCGACTTCGCCAACCTCGAGCGCGAGCTGGCCCGCATCGCGGACGCGGACTGGGCGCACGTGGACGTGATGGACAACCACTTCGTGCCCAACCTCACGCTCGGCCAGCCGGTCGTGGAGGCGCTGGCGAGGGTCAGCCCCGTCCCGCTCGACGCCCACCTGATGATCGAGGACCCGGACCGCTGGGCGCCGGGGTACGCCGAGGCGGGCGCCCGGTCGGTGACCTTCCACGTCGAGGCCGCCGCCGACCCGGTGGCCACCGCGCGCTCGATCCGCGCCGCCGGTGCGCGTGCCGCCTTCGCCCTCAAGCCCGGCACGCGCTTCGAGCCCTACGAGGAGCTGCTCGACGAGGTCGACATGGTGCTGGTGATGACGGTCGAGCCCGGCTTCGGCGGGCAGGCCTTCATGGCCGACCAGATGCCCAAGGTCCGCGCGGTGCGCGAGGCCGTGCGCCGGCGCGGGGGCGAGATCTGGATCCAGGTGGACGGCGGGGTGTCGCAGGACACCATCGGGCAGTGCGTCGAGGCCGGCGCCGACGTCTTCGTCGCCGGCTCGGCGGTCTACGGGGCCGAGGACGTCCCGGCCCGGATCGGGCGGCTGCGCGAGCTGGCCGCCCAGGCGTGCGGGGGCCGGCCCGCGGGCTGACACCAGCCGACACCGGTCCCGAACGGGCGGGTCACGGCATACCGGCACGACGGTCCCCGCGACGCGGGTGCGGGCGGGTTGACGCGCGGGTCTACCATGGAGGGGCAATACGTGCTCCGGGGTCGGTGAAATTCCGAGCCGGCGGTGACAGTCCGCGACCCGGCCGCAGCCAGCGGCCGGCTGACCTGGTGAAACTCCGGGACCGACGGTGAAAGTCCGGATGGGAGGCAGCACGCGCGTCGCCACGGCGACGGACGTGACGGTGGTGCCGGCGACGGCGTCACCGGACGTCCGGAGCACGGGCGGCACGTCTTCGCTTCGCGCAACAACCCCCGGCGCCCACACCTCGTGGCCGGGGGTTCTTCACGTCCCGGCCACCCGATCCGCAAAGGATGGACGCTGTGGACGTCTGGAACGACATCTTCAACGCACAACTGCACATCGGCCAGCACACCGTGCTGTGGCGCGAGGTCGTCGGCAACGCCTTCGGCCTCGCCTCGGCGATCCTCGGCATGCGCCGCCGGGTCTGGGCCTGGCCGGTCGGCATCGTCGGCAACCTGATCCTCTTCACCGTCTTCATGGGGGTCTGGTTCGCCAACCCCCAGGAGCACAGCCTCTTCGGCCAGGCGGCGCGGCAGGTCTTCTTCATGATCACCAGCGTCTACGGCTGGTGGGCCTGGAACCGCTCCCGCCGCGGCCGCGCCAAGGACGCCCCGGCGATCACGCCCCGCTGGGCCTCGGCGCGCGAGCGCGGCGCCTACCTGGCGGTCGCCGCGGTCCTGGTCGTCATCAGCCAGTGGGTCTTCCGCCAGGTCGGGGTCGGCTGGCCGGCGCCGAGCTGGTACTACTGGACCGACGCCTGGATCTTCGTCGGCTCGATGCTGGCCACCTACGCCATGGCGCGGGGCTGGGTCGACTTCTGGCTGGTCTGGATCGCCGTCGACGTCGTCGGGGTGCCGCTGCTGTGGTCCTCCGGCTACTACCCCTCGGCGGTCATGTACATGGTCTACGGCGCCTTCGTGCTCTGGGGCTTCTTCGTCTGGAAGCGCGCCGCAAGGGTCGAGGCCCCCACCGGTGGCGGGCCGAGCCTGGCGGAGGACCGTACCCTGGTGGGATGACCCCGGCGACGCCCAGACAGGCCCCCTACGACACCTTCCGTCCCGTGGTGGGCGCCTGGGTCGCCGGCGCGATGGCGGTGGCCTGCCTGGTCACCTTCACCCTGGTCGCCGTCTTCTCCCCGATGCCGCTGGGCTCCACGCCCGCCCTGCACCTGCTCAACCGGGTGGGCGTGGCGCTCATCGGGGTCGCCGGCGCCGCCTTCCTGCTCCGGTATGCCGTGCTCCGCGCGGTGCCCAGCCCCTCCGGTCTGCGGGTGGTCAACCTGTTCTCCTCGAGGGACCTGGAGTGGGCCGAGATCGTGCAGGTCGGCTTCTCCGGCGGCGGCCCGTGGGCGGTCCTGGAGCTCACCGACACCGAGGAGCTGGCGGTGATGGCGATCCAGCGGGCGGACGGCGACCGCGCCAGGGCCGAGGCGTCCCGGCTCGCGGCGCTCATCGAGCACCACCACGGCACCGCCGTCGGGCGCTGAGCGGAGCTCACCCGGGCCTTGCGTCAGTCCGGCCGGCGCTGCCGGTCGGCAGGCTCGGCGGGGGCGGTGGGGTCGAACTCCTCGCGGGTGGCGGGGACGCGCCTGCGCGCCTCGGTCAGCGGCATCCCGGCCAGGACCAGCAGGTCGACGACGGTGGAACGGACCTGGGCGCGGACCACCTCGGCGGACAGGCCGGCCCGCGGGTGCGACCACGTCGAGCGGCGGGCCAGGGTGACGAGGTCCTCCTGCGCCCCGGCCAGCGGGGTGTGGTGCTCGAGGTGGTCCTGGATGGTGGCCGCGGCCTGCGCTAGGTCGGCCACCATGTCGGTGTAGGTGCCGGGGACGAACTCGTCCTCCTCGACGGCCAGCTCGGCCCGCCGCACCAGGACGCGCAGGTTGCGCACGGCGAGGCCCAGGGGTTCCAGCAGCGCCTGGATCGTCTCCACGTCCTCCTTGTGCACGCCGGAGAGCAGCGGGGCGAGGCGGACCGCGGCCGAGGCCTCGGCGGTCGACTGCCGCAGCTGGTCGACCTCGGCGGACAGACCGCGGGCGCGGGCGAGGGTGGCGGCGGCCCGGTCCCGGTCGCGGCTGCGCAGCGCCTGCGCGGTATCGGTCAGCACCTCGGCCATCAGGCCGACGATTGCGACGGCCCGCTGGCGCGGCCGCTCGGTCGTCGAGCGCACCGGGGCCAGCATCGCGATGACCAGCGCCACCGCGCCACCCACGACGGCGTCCAGCCACCGGCTCAGCGCCTCGCCCTCGCCGGCGACGAGGGTGGTCAGGATGGTGCCCTGGATGCCGGCCTGCATCATCAGCATCTGCCCGCCGCCGACGAGGACGGCCAGCGACATCGCCACCACGACGACGGCGACGATCTGCCACACGCCGCTGCCGAAGGCGTGCACGAACAGGTCGCCGATGAGGATGCCCACGGCCACGCCGATGGTCAGCTCGACGATCCGCCGCAGCCGCGAGGTGTAGGTCAGCCCCAGGCAGACGATGGCGGTGACGGGGGCGAAGAACGGCAGCGGGTGGCCCAGCAGGTCGCGGGCCGCCCACCACGCGGCGCCGGCGCCGACGGCCGCCTGCAGGATCAGCCAGGCGCGCGCCCGCCACAGCATCCCGCGGGCGAGGAAGGCTCCGGGCGCGAGGTGGCCGCGCACCGGGTCGAGCACCTGGTGGCCGGGGTACCTGCCCGGCCGGCCGCCGGAGGTCATGACCCCAGTCTGTCCCACCGCGCCGTGCCCGACACGGTGTCGACGACGACGTCCGCGGTGCCGGGGACGCCGGAGGCGAAGACGGCGTCCTCCTGGTCGGCCCAGCGCTCCCAGTGCGGCGCGAAGACCTCGCCGTCGCGGGCCAGCGCCCGCCGCCGGCGCACGCCGTCCGGCGCCTCCAGCCACACGCGCAGGTCGAGGTCCCGGGCGCAGGGCGAGGCCAGCACCCCGACACCCTCGAGGACGACCACGTCGGACACCGGCACCTCCCGCCGCGGGCCCGGGCCGGAGGTGCGCCAGTCCCACGAGGCGTAGCTGGCGGGCAGGCCGGAGCGCAGCGGTCCCACGACCCGGGAGCACAGCGGGGCGAGCGCCGCGGCCAGCCCGTCCCACCCGGGGTAGAGGTCGTCCAGGTGGACCACCACGCAGCCCAGCCCGGACGCGGCCACCGCGCGGGCGAGGTCCCGGGCCAGGTCCGTCTTGCCCGAGCCGCTGCGGCCGTCCACGCCCACCAGGACCGGTATGCCGTGCTCGGTCCGGTGGGAGGCCACCTCCCGGAGCCGCGGCAGGAGCCCGGGCCACAGCGCGCCGAGGGCCCCGGTGACCGGCGCCGGGGTCACAGGGCGCGGCGGTGCTCTGCGAGCGCGGCGACGTCGGCGTCGGACCCCTCGACGACCGCCAGGCTCACCGAGGTCCGGCCGAAGGCGTGCAGGAGCAGCTCCAGCGGCGCCCCGCGCAGCACCACGGTCCCGGTGCCGGGGCGCGGGCGGCGCAGCGGGGACCGGCCGTGGCCCGGCGCGACCGCGACGACACCGACTGGGGCCGAGCGGTAGAGCATCCGGCCGGAGAGGCGCACGGAGTCCCACAGGGCGGCCGCCACCGGTCCGTCGTGCTCGGTCGGACGCCACCCCGGCTGCGCGCGGACCATGTCCTCGAGGTGGACGGCCAGCTCCGGCGTCTCCGAGAGCCGGCCGGCCAGCGCGGTCCGGGCGAGGGACCAGCGCGGTGGTCCGTCCCGGAAGCGCGCCAGCGTCCTGCCGAAGTCGTCCTCGGCGATCGCCGCCTGGACGGCCGCGGTGTGCCGGCGCAGCGGGGCCAACGGGATCCCGATGCCCGGCATCGCGTCGGGGCGGCTCTCGCGCAGGACCAGGTGCGCGAGGAGGTCGCGGACCGTCCAGGGGTCGGCCAGGGTGGGTGCGTCGGGGCCCAGGGCCGCCGCGGTGGCGACGATCCGGGCGCGCAGGGCGGTGGCGGGCTGCATACCCCCATCCCATCACGCGCAGGACGTGCAGTCAGAGCGTGAGAGGATGTCTCACCGCACCCCACCCACCTCTGATCCGCCAGGAGGCCGGTCCCACCATGTCCGTCCACAGCCGACCCGTGCCCCGGCCCACCGCCAGCAGGGCGGTGCTGCGCCGCGGGCTGCGCGTGATCGGCAGCGGCATCCGGGCCGAGCCGCGGCCGTTCGCGGTGGCGGTGCTGGGGTCGGTGCTGTGGGCGGCCGCGACGGTCGGGACCGCCGGCGCGATCGGGTGGGTGACCGACCACGTCATCCAGCCCGCGGTCCAGGAGCGCCACGTCACCGCGGCCGGCCTGTGGACGATCTTCGGCGTGCTCGTCGCGGTGCTCCTGGTCAACGTGCTCGGCGTCATCCTGCGCCGGGTGTTCGCCACCGTCGCCGGCTTCAACCTGCAGGCCCGCTACCGACGACGGGTCACCCGGCAGTACCTGCGCCTGCCGCTGTCCTGGCACCACGCCCACCCCTCCGGCCAGCTGCTGTCCAACGCGCACGCGGACATCGAGGCGACCTGGCAGGTCTTCAACCCGCTGCCGATGGCCATCGGTGTGCTCTTCATGCTCGTCATCGCCGGCGTGATGATGGTCGTGGTCGACCCCTTCCTGGCGTTCGTCGGCCTGCTGGTCTTCCCCGGGCTGTTCCTGGCCAACCTGGTCTTCCAGCAGTTCATGGCGCCGCGGATCACCCGCGCCCAGCAGCTGCGGGCCGAGGTGGCCGAGGTGGCGCACGAGTCCTTCGAGGCCGGTCTGCTGGTCAAGGCGATGGGTCGCGAGGAGGAGGAGACCGAGCGCTTCGCCCGCTCCACCTACGCGCTGCGCGACTCGCTCATCGAGGTCGGTCGCACCCGCGGGATCTTCGAGCCGGTCATCGAGGCGATCCCCACGCTGGGCACGCTGGCGCTGCTCGGGGTCGGCACCGTCCAGGTCGCGCGCGGCGACCTGGACGCCGCCCAGGTCGTGCAGATGGCCTACCTGTTCTCGCTGCTGGCCTTCCCGGTGCGCTCGCTCGGCTGGGTGCTGGCCGAGATCCCGCGCTCGGTGGTCGGTCACGACCGGGTGCGTCACGTGCTCGAGTCCGAGGGCGCCATGGACTACGGCCCGGACGAGCTGCCGCCGGCCTCGGGCCCGGCGCGCTCCGCGCTCAGCGGCGTCACCTACCGCCACCACGACGACGAGGACCCGACGCTGCACGACGTGGACCTGGTCGTCGAGGCCGGGACCACGACGGCGCTCGTGGGCCCCACCGGCTCGGGCAAGTCGACGCTGGTCAACCTCAGCCTGCGGCTCGTCGACCCCCAGGGCGGCCTGGTCGAGCTCGACGACGTCGACGTGCGCGAGCTGGCGCAGGGGGTGATCCCGGGCGCGGCGACCCTCGTGGCGCAGCAGACCTTCATGTTCGACGACACCGTCCGCGGGAACGTCACCCTGGGGGAGGAGGCCACCGACGCCTCGGTGTGGGAGGCGCTGCGCATCGCCCAGGCCGAGGGTTTCGTCCGGGCCATGCCGGAGGGGCTGGACACCGTCATCGGCGAGCGGGGCGGCAACCTCTCCGGCGGGCAGCGCCAGCGGATCGCCCTGGCCAGGGCGATCTGGCGCCGTCCCCGCCTCCTCGTCCTCGACGACGCGACGAGCGCGGTGGACCCGTCCGTCGAGCAGGCCATCCTCGCCGGCCTGCGCGAGGCGCGGAAGGGCACCACCGTGCTCGTGGTGGCCTACCGGATGGCCACGATCCTGCTGGCCGACGAGATCGTCTACGTCGAGCAGGGCCGGGTCGTGGACCAGGGCACCCATGCCGAGCTGGTCGGCCGGTGCAGCGGCTACGCCGACCTGGTGCAGGCCTACGCGAGGGAGGCGGCCGAGCGGGCCGCCGTCGAGAAGTCCGAGGAGCCGGCATGAGCGCGCGGGACAGGTCCCGGCCCGACCAGGAGGGGGCGGCGGAGGAGCACGGTCGCACGGTGAGCAGCCGGATCGAGGCGCAGAGCGGGCTGAGCACGCTGGGCACCCTGCGGCGCGGGCTGGAGCTCTCGCCCGAGCTGCGCAGGGGGATCGCCCTCACCGTCGTGCTCGCGGTGGTGGCCACCGTGGGACGCGTCATCATCCCGTTCGTCGTCCAGCAGACCACCGACCACGGCATCCTCGCCGAGGGCGGACCGGACACCGGGTTCGTCCTGCGGGCCATCGTCCTCGCGGCCGCCGTCGTGGCGGTCACCAGCCTGGCCCAGTACCTCGTCAACGTCCGGCTCTTCATCTCCGCCGAGTCCGGACTGGCCACCCTGCGGCTGCGGGCCTTCCGGCACATCCACGACCTGTCGGTCCTCACCCAGAGCACCGAACGGCGGGGAGCGCTGGTGTCCCGGGTGACCAGCGACGTCGACACCATCTCCATGTTCGTCCAGTTCGGCGGGCTGATGCTGCTGATCTCCTCCGCGCAGATCATGCTCGCCACCGTCCTGATGCTCGTCTACAGCCCGGTCCTGGCGCTCGTGGTCTACCTGTGCTTCGTCCCGCTGGCCTTCCTGGTGCGCTGGTTCCAGCCCCAGCTGGGGGAGGCCTACGGCCTGGTCCGGGCACGCGTCGGCGACGTCCTGGGGGCGGTGAGCGAGTCCATCGTCGGCGCCGTCACGATCCGCGCCTACGGCGTGGAGGACCGCACCGCCGAGCGCCTCGACACCGCCATCGAGAACCACCGCCGCTCGGCCATCCGGGCCCAGGTCCGCTCGGTCATGGCCTTCGTCTCAGGCCAGGCCTTCGCCGGCCTGACCACCGCGGTGGTCCTGGTCATCGGCACCTGGCTCGCGGTGCAGGGCCACGTGACCCTGGGCCAGCTGCTGGCCTTCCTCTTCCTCGTCAACCTCTTCACCCAACCGGTCCTGATGGCCACCGAGATCCTCAACGAGCTGCAGAACGCGGTCGCCGGCTGGCGGCGGGTCATCGGGGTGATCGACACGCCCGCCGACGTGGCCGACCCCGGGGCCGGCGGGGTGCACCAGGAGCGCGGACCCATCGCGGTGCGCTTCGAGGACGTCTCCTACGCCTACCCCGGCGGCGAGCCGGTCCTGCGCGACGTCGACCTGCGCATCGCGCCGCACACGAGGGTGGCGGTGGTCGGCGAGACCGGCTCGGGCAAGACGACGATGGCCCGGCTGCTGACCCGCCTCATGGACCCCACGCACGGCCGGGTGCTGCTCGACGGCGTCGACCTGCGCCGCATCGCCTTCGACTCGCTCCGGCGGCGGGTCGTGCTGGTCCCGCAGGAGGGGTTCCTCTTCGACGACGACATCATGGCCAACATCCGCTTCGGCCGTCCCGAGGCCTCCGACGACGACGTGGCCCTCGCCGTCACCGAGCTGGGCCTCGACAGCTGGGTGGACGGCCTGCCGCACGGTCTGCGCACCCAGGTCGGCCAGCGCGGCGAGTCGCTGTCGGCGGGGGAGCGCCAGCTCGTCGCGATCGCCAGGGCCTACCTGGCCGACCCCGACCTGCTGGTCCTCGACGAGGCCACCAGCGCGGTCGACCCGGCCACCGAGGTACGCGTCCAGCGCGCCCTCGAGGGCCTGACCCGCGGGCGCACCTCGGTGGCGATCGCGCACCGGCTGTCCACCGCCGAGGCCGCCGACCTGGTGGTCGTGGTCGACCGCGGCCGGGTCGTCGAGCTCGGCCACCACCGCGAGCTCGTAGGCCTCGGCGGCGTCTACTCCCGCATGCACGACTCCTGGTCCGCGCAGCAGCGCACGAGCACCACCCTGCCGTGAGAGGACCGGTGGCCGCCGCGCTCGCCCTGGCGGCGTGCGGGCTGGTCCTGCTCGGGGCCGGCCAGCCGTGGGCGGTGACCGTCACCGAGGCCGCGCCCGGCGCGCCCCGCTGGCCGGGCGCCGTCACCGCCGGCGGGCTGGTGCCCTGGCTCGCGCCGCTGGTGCTCGTCGCCGCCCTCGCGCTGCTCGGCGCGCTC
>QEUR01000093.1 GCA_003577095.1 Acidobacteriota bacterium | reverse complement strand
GCCGCCGGGCGGGGTGCCCGGCGTCGCGCAGGAGGCGCACCGCGTCATGGGCCATGACGCACCACGCGCCCCGGCAGTAGGCGACGACGTCCCGCGCCCGGTCGAGCTCGTCCACCACCTCGAGCACCCGGTCGAACGGCACCGACCGGGCTCCCAGGATGTGGCCGGCACGGAACTCCTCCACCGGGCGGACATCAAGAAGGATGACCTCGCCCGACTCCAACCGCCGGCGCAGCTCCTCGCGGCTCACCTCGTCGACGTCCCCCTTCACCCCCTCACCCAGGTATGCCGACAGCGCCCGGTCCACGTCGGCGGAGTGGCGCTGGGCCACCGATCGGAGGGAGGCGTACAGGCTCAGCACGTCGTCCCCGGCCAGGCGGTAGTAGATGCGCTGCCCGTCCCGACGGGTGTGCACCAGACTCGACAGCTTCAGCACCTGCAGGTGCGCCGAGGCGGTGCTGACTCCCAGGTCGGCCTCGCGCGCCAGGGCCTCCACGGTCCGTTCGCCCTGGTAGAGCAGATCGACCAGCTCCAGCCTCTTGGCGTTGGCGAAAGCCTTGCCCACGACGGCAAGCCGGTCGAACAGGTCCTGTCTCATGCCATCCATCCGGTCCTCCAAAGATCTTTGGAATAACGTAACTGGGATAGACGTCTGCGCCAAACGCCGCGCTCGGGCACCGGAAAGCCGGACCGGCACCCCGTGGCACGTGGGGACGGGTGCCGGCCCGGAGGTTCAGGGGGTCAGGCCGGTGCTGGTCGCGAGCGGCGCAGCGGGCAGGTCGGCAGAACGACCCAGCACACTGCGGCCCCGGCCAGCACGGCCCCACCCAGGGCGCCGACGGCCCACAGGGGCACGGCGAGCTCCTGGACGAGGACGAATACCGCCATCGCCAGGACGAAGAGTCCGAACCCCTTGCGCAGCGCCTGCTCGGGGACGATGCCGGCCAGGCGGGCGCCGACGAAGGAGCCGGCAACGGCGGCCGCGGTGACGCCGAGCACCAGAGGCCAGTCGAGCTGGACAGTGGTGAGGTAGCCGGCCAGCCCCGCGAACGACTTCATCGCGATGACCAGCAGCGAGGTGCCCACGGCCACGGACATCGGCAGGCCGCCGAGCAGGACCAGGGCGGGCACCACGAGGAAGCCGCCGCCGGCGCCGACGATGCCGGTGACCAGGCCGACCACGAGGCCCTCGAGGACGACCTTGAGCACCGGCAGGTCACCGGTCGTGGGCGCGGCCGCCGACCCGCGAGGGCCGCGGATCATCGCCACGGCCGTCGCGAGCATCATCAGGGCGAAGGCGATCATCAGGACGGCGCCTGGGATGTAGCCGCCGAGCAGGCCGCCGACGAACGCGCCGACCATCCCGGCCGCGCCGAAGATCAGCCCCGTGCGCCAGCGGACACGGCCGTTGCGGGCGTGCGCCACGACACTCACCGCGGACGTCACGCCGACGACGAACAGCGAGGCGGCGATGGCCTCCTTGGCCTCCAGCCCGGCCACGTAGGCCAGGATCGGGACGGTCAGGATGGAACCGCCCCCGCCGAGCAGGCCGAGGGAAACCCCGACCAGGACCGACAGCAGCAGGGTGACCACCAGGGTCAGGGACATGGCTACCGCTCTCCTCGCTCGCCCGGGGCCTCAGCCCGCCAGCGGCAGGCGCCCGAGGGCGACGTGCGCCTCCGGGTCCTGGGCGCCGCGGTTCCACGGCATCTTCGCCAGGGCGGCACCCATGGCGCAGGTGTTGGTGGCCGCGGAGAAGGCCAGGCCGGCGCCGACGGCGCCGGCGAGCAGCCGCAGCTTCGGGGACACCAGCTCGCCGGCCAGCAGACCGGTGGTCACGAGGGTCCCGGCGACCATGCGGACCTGGCGGTCCATGGCCCAGCGCTGCTCGCCGCGGACGACGTCACCGCCGGCGGCGGCGTAGGCGGGCGCCCCGCCGTCGAGGACGACGGCCGAGTCCAGGCCGACCTCGTGCAGGCGCTGGCGTGCCTGCTCGGCGCGCACGCCGGAGTGGCAGACCAGCACGACGCGGCGGCCGACCCGCTGGGCCACGTCCTCGGTGTGCTCGGCGACCAGCGGCAGCGGGACGTTGTAGGAGCCGCGGATGTGCAGGGACTCGAACTCGGCGGCCGAGCGGACGTCCATGATGACGACGTCGTCGTGGCGCTCGACCCACGCCTTGAGGGTGTCGGCGTCGATGATGTTTGTGGTGTCGGTGAGGGTGCTCACGAAGATCCTTCCGTGGGTCCGGGGCGGCAGCGCGCTCCGGCTCGCGTGTTTTCTGGGTGTGGTGGGTGTCCGCGGTATGGGGTGCGCCGGCACCTAACAGTGCGCCGGCGTGGCGGACCCGGCCGGAAGGGACTCCCGGCCGGGTCGGCCTGCGGCGATCGGGGGCAGCCGGCCACCGTCTCGCGGGACTGCTCGGTCAGCCAGCCCGCGTAGCTGCCCTCGATCTCGACGACGTCGAACCCGGCGCGGCGCAGCGCGGAGGCGGCCACGCTGTTGCGGACGCCGGACTGGCAGAAGGTCACGATCCGACCGTCCCGGGGCAGCCGGTCGGTGTGCCAGAGCACCCGCCCGGCGGAGAGCTGCTCGGCGCCTGGAATGGTGCCCTCGCTGTGCTCGGTCTTGTTCCGCACGTCGAGCAGGAGCGCGTGCTCCAGACCCTCGAGGTCGGCCGGGGGGACGGTGGCCGGCTTCACCAGCGGCAGCCCGTCGAGGGAGGTGACGTAGCCGGTCACGTCGTCGACGCCGACCCGAACGAGGTGGTCCCAGATATCCCGGGCGCTCTCCTGGTCGGGCGCCAGCAGCACCAGCGGGCGGGAGTCCCTCTCGGGGTCGTAGGCCCAGGCGCCGTAGGTGGCGGCCTTGCTCGGCACCGGGATCGACAGGGACCCGGGCACGGTGCCGGCGTGGACCTGGTCGACCGGGCGGGTGTCGACGACGGTGAGCGTGTCGCCCTCCAGGCCGGCGCGGACCGCCTCTGCGGTCATCTCGGACAGCGGCGCTCGCTCGCCCATGACGGCCGGACCCAGCTTGTTCTGCCGCTTCATCCGGCCGAAGTATGCGTGCGCGTCGGGCTGGCCGTCGAGCAGCTCGTCGATGAAGCCCTGCTCGTCGCCGGCCGCCAGGTAGGGCGCCCACCAGGCGTACAGGCGCTCGTAACCGACGGTCGTCGACGGCAGTGCACCCAGGGCCTTGCCACAGGCCGAGCCCGAACCGTGCGCCGGGTAGACCTGCACGTGGTCGGGCAGCGTCAGGAAGGACTCCTGCAGGGAGCGGAAGAGCTGCTTGGCACCGACGAAGCGGGTGTCGACGCCACCGGCGGCTTCGTCGAGCAGGTCGGGCCGGCCCAGGTCGCCGGAGAAGACGAAGTCGCCGGAGAGCAGGTAGCCGGGCTGGTCGCTGAAGGCGCCGTCGGTCACCAGGAACACCAGGTGCTCGGGGGTGTGGCCGGGGGTGTGCAGGGCCTTGACGGTGATGTTGCCCAGGGTGATGGTGTCGCCGTGGTGCAGGCGGGTGCCCTCGAAGCCGTACTGCCAGTCCTCGCCGCCCTCGCCCGAGACGTAGACCTGGGCGCCGGTGGCGGCGGCGAGCTCACGGGTGCCGGAGAGGTAGTCGGCGTGGATGTGGGTCTCGGTGACCGCGACGATCTTCATGCCGTTCTTGGCGGCCAGGTCCAGGTAGGGCTGGATGTCGCGACGGGCGTCGACGACGACCGCCTCGCCCTTGGCCTGGCAGCCGATGACGTAGCTGGCCTGGGAGAGGTCCTCGTCGTAGATGCGCTCGAGAAGCATGGGGTCTCGCTCCTGTTCGGGGTGAGTGGCTGGTTCGCACTCAACAATATACCCCCGGGGGTATCTAGTCCAATCGGTCGGGCCCTGCCGCTCGCGCAAGCCTTCTCCGGACTGGCAACGGCTCCGTGCTCGCCCTGGGCTCGATCCTGGCGGTGAGGCGGTACGGCTCGGCAGCCCGGGCAGGGTCGGGCAACACCGCGCTGACCCCGGGAATGCACTCACAGCTCCCCCGCTGTCCCATCTGGTCATGGCTCGCGGCGACGCATCGCCCTGACCACGAAGTCGCGCCGCCGCCATCGCCTGCAGGACTTGAGGGTCGCCGCCGTCATAACCGGGCTTCAGCGTCCTGCTGAGCGGGGCGGTCCTGGCGGACCGGCCGCGACGCGTAACCTCATTCGCCGTCACCAACCTCGCCGCACCCGCCCGACGGGGGCCGGCAGCTGTCCCGGGTGGTGCGGGCGGTCACCTGCGGGACGGTGCCGGACCCAACATGGTCGACCCGGGGGCGTCCTGGTGGAGCCGCTGGGCATCCCTGCGCAAGCCGTTGCGTCCCTGATCTTGGCGGCGGCCATGGCGTCAGTCCGTGATCGTCGCTGTCTTCCTGCGCCCGGCCCGCTGCTGACCCGCCGCGCCTTCGACAGGCAGGAGCTGGCGACCGGTACCCGGCAGTCGAAGCCTGAGCAGCAGGCAGCGCCGCGGCGGGGTCCGTCATGAGCGTGATCGGCTACCCCGAGCTCAACGCGGCTGCCGCGCTCTCGCACGATCGCCGCCGCCGCCGTTCTGCCTGCGCTCGAACGCACGTCGATGACGCACCCCGCCCCACCGGCCGAGGTGGGGTCACAGCCGTTGGTGACGACGGCGGCGACGGGCCTGCCCGCTGACCCCGACGAGGGGGCCCATACGGACCTGCCCGCCGCCCATCCCGCAGCCGCGTCTGCACTCGGCGTATCGAGTACGCCCGTCGCCGGACCTTGGGGTCGCGGATGATGCCGCGATCCGGGTCCTCACGCGCGAGGCCGCCGCATGCCACCCGTGGTCGCCACAGCTTCCGCCAAGCGTGGGCGGAATACCTGCACACCATCGACGTTATATACCCCGTGGGGTATCCGGCCCCAGCGTTCCGAACAGGAGATGTGAACCCATGGCTACCGTGAACCTCACCGCCGACACCTTCGTCGACACCATCGGGCAGGACGGGATCGTCCTCGTCGACTGGTGGGCCTCGTGGTGCGGCCCCTGCCGCATGTTTGCCCCCGTCTTCGAGAAGGCCTCTCAGGCGCACGACGACATCGTCTTCGGCAAGGTCGACACCGAGGCCGAGCAGGGCCTCTCGGCGCAGGCCGACATCACCTCGATCCCGACGCTCATGGCCTTCCGCGACGGCATTCTCGTCTTCTCCCAGCCCGGTGCCCTCCCGGCGGCCGCGCTGGAGCAGGTCATCACCGCCGTCCGTGACCTGGACATGGACGGCGTCCGCCAGCAGGTCGCCGCCGACCAGGCGGCCTCGTCCCAGGGCGCCTGAGCCTCTGCACCACCCGCCACCCGGGCGTGACCCGCTCGTGACGCCCGGCCGTGCGTTCAGCCCGAGCCAATCTGGAGAACAACAACACCATGAAGACGACCTCGACCACGGTCCGTGACCTCGTGATCATCGGATCCGGACCAGCCGGCTATACCGCTGCGGTCTACGCGGCCCGCGCCAACCTGGAGCCGCTTGTCTTCGGCGGAGCCGTCACCGCCGGCGGCGCTCTCATGAACACCACCGAAGTAGAGAACTTCCCCGGCTTTGCCAGCGGCATCCTCGGCCCCGAGCTCATGGCCAACATGCACGAGCAGGCGGTGCGATTCGGCGCGGAGGTGCGCTACCAGGACGTCGTGGCCGTCGACCTGACGGGCACGACGAAGACCGTCACCACCGATGACGGCGAGACGGTGGCCGCCCGCGCCATCATCCTGGCCAACGGCTCCAGCTACAGACGCCTCGGCCTCCCAGAGGAGCAGGCCCTCTCAGGACGCGGGGTCTCCTGGTGCGCGACCTGCGACGGCTTTTTCTTCCGCGGCCAGCACGTCCTGGTCGTCGGCGGCGGAGACTCCGCCATGGAGGAGGCCACCTTCCTGACCCGGTTCGCCGAGAAGGTCACCGTCGTCCACCGCCGCGACTCCCTCCGCGCTTCCAAGATCATGGCCGCCCGCGCGATGACGAACGAGAAGATCGACTTCGCGTTCGACAGCGAGGTCGTGGCGATCCACGGCGAGGGTAAGGTCACCGGCGCCCGGCTTCGCGACATCCCCACCGGCGCCGAGCGGGACATCGACGCGTCTGCCATCTTCGTCGCCATCGGGCACGAACCGCGCACCGACATCGTCAAAGGCCAGGTGCACCTCGACGAAGCCGGGTACATCCAGGTCGCCCACCCGACCACCACGACGAACCTAGCGGGCGTGTTCGCCTGCGGTGACGCCGTCGACCACACGTACCGCCAGGCCATCACCGCCGCCGGCAGCGGCGCCTCCGCAGCCCTGGACGCCGAGCGCTATCTCGCCAGCCTCGGGCACGCTGGGGCCGTTCAGCCGCCCCAGGCCGTCCTCGTCTGACGGCCGGTGAAGGGGAGTCTGGGCGCCGGCCGCCTGCACGTGGCCGGCGCCCATCACAGTCCTTCACCCGCAGCTCGCCCCGGCGCACGCAGCACACCGTGGCGTGCTTGTGCGCTGTCGCGACAAGCACGGTCCTCAAGGACCGCGCTCGCCGCAGGTCGCGCCCCTGCGGCGTCTGCGCGCCCGTCGTGTCAACTGCACCGGTGGCGGGGATAGTCGGGTCGAGGATGATCCCCCATTGACGACTCTCGCCCGGGCGGCCTCGTTCACCAGGGGCGGCTACACCAAGATCGCGGACAATCTTGTCAGCCTTGAGGGCTCGCGGCCAGGGTCGCGTGCGTCGAGGACCGGCGCGTCACCTTCCGCAAGCAGCTGCTGGCGCTTCTACCACCCTCAACTCGGCACTCACTGACCTGGGACGAGGTGGTGTGGCCACCAGGCTGTGGTGGCCCCGTCGCTGCGACGTTGTGACACCGTGGCGGCGAGGAGCCGGCGGTCCCGCCACCCGGGGGGCATAGTCGTGGTTACGTGCAGGGTTCGAAGAGGTCGGCCCCAGCTGCTCGAGCACCGTGCGCCGGATCCTGCACCGTCCGGAGGTAGAGGACGATGGACGGTTGCACGTGGCCACCATTTGGCCACCACAGCACCGCCGCGACCAGCGCTCGTTGCGTCAGGGACCGCCATTTACGCTGCCCACAGCGACGGCCACACCCGCCGAATCGCAAGGCCTCTGCCTTTTAATCCGTAGGTTGTGGGTTCGAGTCCCACGGGGCCCACCTTGTTTGTGCAGGTCATAGCACCGAGGATGGCCTGGTCGGGAACGCCGACGCCGATCTTGTGCTTGCGCGTCGCGGACAGGTCGTTCCCGAGGGTGACGCTCGGCGCATAGCTCGTCGCGCTCCCCCGGGTGTGCTGCCGACGGATCGCGGCGTGCGGACCGGCGCGACCTCGGCCGGACCACCCCAGCACGACTTGACCATCATACCCCAGGGGGTATTAGACTGGGCCGTGGCTCTCACCGGCAGCGGCCTTCGTCGGGGTTGCCGACCGTCCCCGCGACCTGAGCACACCCGATCCACTGCCCCGTCCCACTCCCCGCAAACCCTTCTGGAGGAAATGTCATCATGTGTCGTCCTGTCAGCTGCAAGACCTGCGGCAAGACCACCTGGGCCGGCTGCGGACAGCACGTCGACCAGGTCATGGCCAACGTTCCCACGTCGCAACGCTGCCCCGGCCATGTCGGCCCGCAGGCCGCCGCGGAGCGGAGCTCCTTCTTCAGCCGCCTCTTCGGTCGCTGACCACCGGGCGTCGCCGGGCGACGCCGTAGGCCGGGCAGGCATCCCGCAGTCGCGTGGGTGCCTGCCCGGTCGCGACCGCCAAGCCGTGACTCCATCGCTCCTGCGGGCGGTCGCTGCGGCGACGGACGCTCGACAGCTGGGTCGATGCTCCCCCTGACCACGGACGGGGCACCGGCCCGGCGGTGAGGGCTGTCAGGCCGGGGTGGCGGCTCGACGACGCAGAGGACAGGACGGGACTCCCACCCAGCAGACCAGCGCGGACAGGGCGACCACGGCGCCCAGGGCACCCACCGCCCAGAGCGGCACTGCGAGCTCCTGGACGAGGACGAGGACCGCCATCACCAGGACGAAGATGCCGAAGCTCTTGCGCAGCGCCTGCTCGGGGACGATGCCGGCCAGCCTGGCCCCGACGAAGGAACCCACCACGGCGGCCGCCGTCACGCCCAGCACCAGCGGCCAGTCCAGCTGCACGGCGGTCAGGTAGCCGGCCAGCCCCGCGAAGGACTTCATCGCGATGACGAGCAGCGAGGTACCGACCGCCACGGACATGGGAAGCCCGCCGAGCAGCACGAGGGCGGGGACCACGAGGAACCCGCCACCGGCCCCCACGATGCCGGTGACCAGGCCCACCACGAGGCCCTCGAGGACGACCTTGAGGACCGGCAGGTCGCCGGTCGTGGGCTCGGCCGCCTGCCCGCGACGGCCGCGGATCATCGCCGCGGCCGTCGCGAGCATCATGAGCGCGAAGGCGATCATCAGGACGGTGCCCGGGATGTGGCCGCCCAGCAGTCCGCCGACGAAGGCACCGACCATCCCGGCGGCGCCGAAGACCAGCCCGGTCCGCCAGCGCACGCGGCCCTCGCGGGCGTGGGCGACCACGCTCACCGCCGAGGTCGTACCCACGACGAACAGCGACGCGGCGATGGCCTCCTTGGCGTCCAGCCCGGCGACGTAGGCCAGGATCGGCACGGTCAGGATCGATCCTCCGCCGCCGAGCAGGCCGAGCGAGACGCCGACCAGCACGGAGAGCAGCAGGGTGATGACCAGGGTGACGGACAGGGTCACGACGGTTCCTCCTTCTCACCCGGGAGGGCGTCAGCCGTTCCGCGGCAGGCGGGTCAGTGCGACGTGGGCCTCAGGGTCCTGGGCGCCCCTGTTCCACGGCATCTTCGACATCGCCGCCCCCACGGCGCAGGTGTTGGTCGCCGCGGAGAAGGCCAGCCCGGCACCCACGGCGCCGGCGACCCGCTCGGCCACGACGACGTCGTCGTGGCGTTCGATCCAGGAACTGAGGGTGTCAGCGTCGATGACGTCGGTGGTGGTCTCGGTGCTCATCGGTATCCTTCCCGGTCCGGGCTGCCCGGACCGGCGTGTGCAGGGGTGTGAGAGGTATGGGGCCCGGCGGCGAGATCTGTCGACGCGCCACACCAGGGCGACCCGGCCCGGACGGCCCGGCCGGACATCGCCGACCCGGCCGGGTGGACCCGGCCGGGTCGGTCAGCGGTGGTCGGGCCTCAGCCCGCCACCTTCTCGCGGGACCGTTGGTGCAGCCAGCCTTCGTAGGAGCCCTCGAGCTCGACCACGTCGAACCCGGCCCGGCGCAGCGCCGACGCGGCGACGCTGTTGCGCACTCCGGACTGGCAGAAGGTGACGATCCGACCCTCCCGGGGCAGTCGGTCGGTGTGCCAGAGCACGCGGCCGGCCGACAGCTGGTCGGCGCCGGGGATGGTGCCCTCGCTGTGCTCGGTCTTGTTGCGAACGTCGAGCAGGAGCGCGTGCTCCATGCCCTCTAGGTCCGCCGGGGAGACCGTCGCGGGCTTCTCCAGCGGCAGGCCGTCGAGGGAGGTGACGTAGCCGGTCACGTCGTCGACGCCCACGCGGACCAGGTGGTCCCAGATGTCCTGGGCGGTCTCCTGGTCGGGAGCCAGCAGCACCAGCGGCCGGGAGTCGTGCTCAGGGTCGTAGGCCCAGCCGCCGTAGGTGGCGGCCCTGTCCGGCGCGGGGATGGACAGCGAGCCGGGCACAGCACCCGCGTGGACCTCCTCGACAGGGCGCGTGTCGACCAGGGTGATCGTGTCCCCCTCGAGGCCGGCGCGGACCGCCTCGGAGGTCAGCTCGGCCAGCGGAGTGCGCTCGCCCATGACGGCCGGGCCGAGCCTGTTCTCCCGCTTCATCCGGCCGAAGTACGCGTGGGCGTCGGGCTGACCGTCGAGCAGCTCGTCGATGAAACCCTGCTCGTCGTCCGCGGCCAGGTAGGGGGCCCACCAGGCGTACAGGCGCTCGTAGCCGACGGTGGTCGACGGAAGCGCCCCCAGCGCCTTGCCGCACGCTGAGCCGGCACCGTGCGCCGGGTACACCTGGACGTGGTCCGGCAGCGTCAGGAAGGACTCCTTGAGCGAGCGGAAGAGCTGCCTGGCGCCGACGAACCGCGTGTCGACGCCGCCGGCGGCCTCGTCGAGCAGGTCG
>QEUR01000092.1 GCA_003577095.1 Acidobacteriota bacterium | reverse complement strand
GCCGGTGTTCTTCGAGCGCGAGGCGGTCGGGCTGCGGGCGCTCGCGGCGGCGGGGGCGCGCGTGCCGGAGGTGCTCGACGTCGACGCGGACCACCTCACGATGGCGTGGGTCGAGGCCGGCCACGGGCGCACGGCGAGGACGGAGGAGAGGTTCGGCCAGGAGCTGGCCGAGCTGCACCGGACGTCGACGGACGGGGCGGGTGCCGGGCCTGCGCCCGGTCGGGAGGGGGAGCGTCGCTACGGCTCCGTCGACGGCGAGCCCACCGGCTACCTCGGCGCCTGCCCGGTCGACCTGACGCCGAGCGAGACCTGGCACGAGTCGTGGGTGGGGCGCCGGGTGGTCCCGCTGGCGCGGCTGGCCGCCGACGAGGGCAGCCTCGACCCCGCCACCGCCGCGCTCGCCGAGCAGATACCGGCGGAGCGCCTCGGCCCGGACGAGCCGCCGACCCTGGTCCACGGCGACCTGTGGGGCGGCAACCGGATGGTCGACACCCGGGGCCGCAGCTGGCTGGTCGACCCGTGCGCCCACTACGGGCACCGTGAGGTCGACCTGGCGATGATGCAGCTCTTCGGCGGCTTCAGCGGTCGGGTGTTCGCGGCCTACGCCGAGGCGCACCCGCTGGCCGACGGCTGGCGCGAGCGGGTCGCGGTCTACCAGACGGTGCCGCTGCTGGTGCACGCGATCCTCTTCGGCGGGGGCTACGGCGTGCAGGCCGGCGAGGCCCTCCGGGAGGCGGTCCGGTGAGCCCCGGCCAGGGCGCGCCGCGCACGGACGCCGAGGTGACGGCATACCTGCGGCGGTTGGGGATCCCGGGGCTCGCGGACGTGCACGTCCACTTCCACCCGGACCGGCTGATGGACAGGATCTGGGCCTACTTCGACCAGGCCGAGCGGCACTACGGCATGGCCTGGCCGATCCACTACCGCTCGGGGGTGGAGGAGCGACTCGCGACGCTCGCGCGGCTGGGGGTGCGCGACGTGCCAGCGCTGACCTACGCGCACAAGCCCGGGATGGCCGAGGGCCTCAACCGGTGGTGCCGCGAGTTCGCCGACACCCATCCGCAGGTGCTGCGCTGCGCGACCCTCTACCCCGAGGAGGGTGTCACCGCCTATGTGCAGGAGGCGGTCGACGACGCGCTCCAGCTGGTCAAGGTGCACCTGACCGTCGGTGACATGGCCCCCGACGACGCCCTCCTCGACGAGGCGTGGGAGCTGCTCGCGCGGGCGGGCGTCCCGGTGGTGATGCACGCCGGGCACGGGCCGCGGGAGGGGCGGTTCACCGGGCCGGAGGGGGTGGCCCGGCTGCTCGCCGACCACCCCGGGCTGAGGCTGGTCGTGGCGCACATGGGGATGCCCGACTACGACGCCTTCGCCGACCTGGCCGAGGCGCACGAGGGTGTGCACCTGGACACGACGATGGTCGGGACGGACTTCATGGAGCGGGTCGCGCCGGTGCCGCGGCGCTTCCTGGGGCGGCTGGCCGAGCTGCGGTCCAGGATCGTGCTGGGGACGGACTTCCCGAACATCCCCTACCCCTACGCCCACCAGCTCGAGGCGCTGGACAGGTGGGGGCTGGGCGAGGAGTGGCTGCGCGACGTGCTGTGGCACAACGGCCGGCGGCTGCTCGGGCTGCCGGTCGACGTGCCGGTGCAGGGCGGGACGGGGGAGCAGGAGCTCTGACGCGGGCGCGCGAGCCCCTGCCCGCCCTGCCGCGGGTCAGCCGCCGAGCACCTCGCGCAGCCTCTCGGCGAACTCCCTGGGCTTCCCCGGCCAGCCGCCGTCCTCGTCCGCGAACCCGCCGTGGTGGCTCGGGAAGACCACCGGCTCCTGGCCCAGCAGCCGCGCCGTCCCCACTGCGGTACGCCCCGTGAACGTCTCGCCCGACTCCTCCGCCACGCCGATCACGACCCGGGTGGGCGCAGCCTTGAGCGCCTCCACGTCCACCGCGTAGCCGGTGACGGCCGCCGACCGGTCGCTCAGCAGCGGGTCGTCGCGCGAGCCGTCGTCCTCGGTCGGCAGCCCGAACCCGGCCGGGTCCGGCGGCGGCTGGGCGAGATAGTCCTCGGTGAACTCCCCCTGCCACATGGTCAGTGCCAGGAACGCTGCCATCCCGGCGCCCCAGCCCCTGTCCCGGTAGACGTCCTGGACCGCGGCGCTGGCCCGTCTGGCCAGCTCGGCGTCCGGCAGCACGCCGACGAGGGGCGGCTCGTGCGCCACCAGCGTCGTGACGTCCCCGGGGTATGCCGTCACGAGCGCGAGCGCGGTGACCGCACCCCCGCTGCTCGCGAAGACCTCGACCGGGCCGGCGCCCAGCGCCTCGATCACCGCGTGGAGGTCCTGCGCCTGAACCGTGGGGGAGTGCGAGACCTGTCCGTCGCTCCGTGTGCTCCGGCCGAGCCCCCGCGGGTCGTAGGTGACGACCGTCCGGTCCGGGAAGTGCGAGGCGAGGGCCCGGAAGCCGCTCGCGTCCATCGGCTGGCCGACCATCAGCAGCGCCGGCCGCCCGTCGTCAGGTGGCAGGGGGCCGTCCACGTCGTAGACGATCGAGGCGCCGTCGGTGTTCAGGGTGTGCGTGTCCATGGGTGTGTCGACCACGCCCGGCGCCCGGGCTCATCGGTGCCGGACCGACGAGCCCGGGCGCGCCCGGCAGCCGCGGTCAGCCGGCGGCCGGGATCACCGCCCCGTCGTAGGTCTCCTCCACGAACTGCGCCACCTCGTCCGAGGCGAGCAGCTCGGCGAGCCTGGCCACGCGGGGGTCGTCCTCGTCGCCGGCGCGCACGACGAGCAGGTTGGCGTAGGGGTTGCCCTCCGGCGACTCCGCGGCGAGCGCGTCCTCGGCGGGCGAGAGGTCGGCCTCGATCGCGTAGTTGCCGTTGATGACCGCGGCGTCCACGTCGGGCAGGCTGCGCGGCAGCTGGGCGGCCTCGATCTCGACGAACTCCAGCTGCTTGGGGTTGTCCTCGACGTCCAGCACGGTGGCCGACGCCTCGCCGGTATCGGCCAGCGTGATCAGGCCCTGGTCGGCGAGCAGCTGGAGCGCGCGGGCACCGTTGCTCGGGTCGTTGGGGATGGCGACCTGCCCGCCCTCGGGGATCTCCTCCACCGAGCCGACCCGGTCGGAGTACAGGCCCAGCGGCTCGAGGTGGACCGGCGTCACCGCGGTGAAGTCGTAGCCGGCCGCCGCCTCCTGCTCGGCCAGGTAGGGCTCGTGCTGGAAGTAGTTGGCGTCCAGCGAGCCGTCGTCGAGCGCGGCGTTGGGCTGCACGTAGTCGGTGAACTCGACCAGCTCCAGGTCGATCCCGGCGTCGGCGGCCAGCTCGTCGTCGACGAACTGCAGGATCTCGGCGTGCGGGACCGGGGACACGCCGACCTTCAGCGGCGTCGACAGGTCGACATCGCCGTCGGTGCCGGCGCTCGCGTCCGTGCCGCAGGCGGACAGGGCCAGCGCGCCGGCGGCCAGGAGGGCGGTGAGGGGGAGTGCGTTGCGCATCGTTCGTGCTTCCTTCGGTGTTGTCTTCGTGGGTATGGGGTGTGCTGGGGCCGGTAGGCGCTGGTGGGCCGGGCTCAGAAGGCCGCGACGACCGCGCCCTGGTAGGTCTCGTCGATGAACTGGCGGACCTCCTGCGAGGTCAGCAGCTCGAGCAGCTTCTGCAGGTCCGGGTCGTCCTCCTCGCCGGCGCGGACGACGAGCTGGTTGGCGTAGGTCGTGTCGCTTGTGTCCTCGGTCACGAGCGCGTCCTGCGCCGGCTTGAGCTCGGCCTCCAGCGCGTAGTTGCCGGGCACGGCGGCCACGTCGACGTCGGAGAGGCTGCGCGGCAGCTGGGCCGCCTCGACCTCGGTGAACTGCAGGTCCTTGGGGTTGTCGGTGACGTCCAGCAGGGTCGGCACCGCGGCGTCGGGGTCGGCGAGCGTGATGATGCCCTCGGCGGCGAGCAGCTTGAGCCCGCGCGAGCCGTTGACCGGGTCGTTGGGGATGGCGATCTCGGCGCCCTGCGGCAGGTCGGCCAGGTCGGTGACCGAGTCGGAGTAGAGGCCCATCGGCTGGAAGCTGATCGTCGACAGCCCGGTGAAGTCGTAGCCGGCGGCCTTCTCCTGGTCGGCCAGGTAGACACCGTGCTGGTAGTAGTTGGCGTCGACCTCGCCCTGGTTGAGGGCGGCGTTGGGCTGGATGTAGTCGGTGAACTCGACGATCTCGATGTCCAGCCCGGCGGCGGGGGCCAGCTCCTCGGAGACGAACTCCAGGATCGTGGCGTGCGGCACGGGCGTGACGGCGACCTTGACCCTGCCGTCGCCGGCGCCCGAGGCGCTGTCGGCCTCCGCGCCGCCGCCGCAGGCGGTCAGGACGAGGGCGGTGACGAGTCCGGCGGCGGGCAGTGCCAGGCGGGCGGCAAGGGGGCGGACGGGACGGTTCTGGGCATGACGGGACACGGGGTCCTCCTTCTGGGGCGGTTCTTCGGGGTATGGGGTGGAGCGGGGCGGTGGCGCGGGCGCCGGTCGGTCAGCGGTGCGCCAGGCGCCGGGCGAGGCGGTCGCCGGCTGACTGGAGCACCTGGACCATGACGAGCAGCACGACGACGCAGGCGAGGGTGACGGCCGTGTCGAAGCGCTGGTAGCCGTAGCGGATGGCGAAGTCGCCCAGGCCGCCGCCGCCGATCGCGCCGGCCATCGCCGAGTAGGAGATGAGCGCGATGAGCGTGACGGTCCCGGCTGCGACCAGCCCGGGCCGGGCCTCGGGCAGCAGCACGGACCGGACGATCTGGCCGGTGCTGGCCCCCATCGCGCGGGCGGCCTCGACCTTGCCGGGGGCGACCTCCCGCAGCGAGGCCTCGACCAGCCGCGCGAAGAACGGCACGGCCGCGATGGTCAGCGGCACGATCGTGGCGGTCGAGCCGATCGTGGTGCCGGTGAACAGCCGCGTTACCGGGGCGACGAGCACGAGCAGCACGATGAACGGCACCGAGCGGCCGGCGTTGACGATCCCGCCGACGACGGTGCTGACCACGCGGCGCGGGACGAGCCCGTCCGGTGCGGTGAGCAGGAGCAGCACGCCCAGCGGCACGCCGAGCAGGACGGACAGGCCCATCGACACCGAGACCATGTAGGAGGTCTCGACGGTGGACTGCCACAGGGCAGGGCCGATGCGGTCCCAGTCGATCATCAGGCCACCGCCCCGGCGAGCTCGCGGTCGGCCGGCGCCTCGGCGGCACCCGACTGCGCCAGGTAGTCCAGCGCCGCCCGCACGTCCTGGGGCGCGCCGTCGACCCGCAGCTGGAGCCGTCCGAAGCGCTGGTCGCCGAGGGTCTCGACCGAGCCGGCGACGACGGCGACCTGGACGGCATACCTGCGGATGAGCTCGGTGAGCACCGCGTCGTGGCCGTCGCCGCCGACGGTGAGCTCGACGACCTGGTCGCCGGCGGGCAGCGCGGGGTGCGGCAGGAGGCGGGTGGCCAGCGGCGAGTGCGGTCGGCGCACGACGTCGCCGAGGGCGCCGGCGTCGACGACCCGGCCCGCCTCGAGCAGCGTGACGTGGTCGCAGGCCCGCTTGACCACGTCCATCTCGTGGGTGATGAGCACGGTGGTGAGATCGAGCTCCTCGGTGAGGGTGCGCAGCAGGTCGAGCACCGACGCGGTGGAGACCGGGTCGAGCGCCGAGGTCGCCTCGTCGCAGAGCAGCACCTTGGGCCGCGGGGCGAGGGCGCGGGCGATGGCGACGCGCTGGCGCTGGCCGCCGGAGAGCTGGGCGGGGTGCGAGCCCAGCTTGTCGCCCAGGCCGACCCGCTCGAGCAGCTCGCCGGCACGGGCCCGGCGCTCGGCCCGGCCCACGCCCGCCAGCTCGAGGGGCAGCTCGACGTTGGCCAGCGCGGTGCGCGAGTCGAGCAGGTTGAACTGCTGGAAGATCATGCCGATGCCGCGTCGCGCGCGGTTGAGCTCCCTGGCGGACGTGAGCGCGGTCAGCTCGGTGCCGTCGACGGTCACCGTGCCGGTCGTGGGCCGTTCGAGCAGGTTGACGATGCGGGCGAGGGTGGACTTGCCGGAGCCGGACGGCCCGACGACGCCCATCACCTGACCGCGGTCCACGGTCAGGGTGACGTCGTCGAGGGCGGTCACGGCGGCCTGCCGGCGCGTGGCCGGGAAGGTCTTGCCGATGTGGCGCAGGGTGATCACGAGGGTGTCCTCCGGGCAGGGGTGGTCGGGGCCGCCCCGGCGCGGCGACGCGCTCGGGTGGCCCTGCGGGGGCGAGGGTGTGGGGTGCGCGCCGGTCGGGCGCGCTGGCGGCACCTGCTCTCAGGTGCTGCGGGGGTGGACGCTCAGGCGGACCTGGACGGCCGCGACGAGGAGTGCTCTGCACGACGCATGCCGCGCGACGTCGGCGTCGCGGGTCCTGGCGTCGTGCACATTCGTCGGCCGGTCATGGTGTCCTCTCACGGGTGGGCTGGTGGCAACGGTAGGCCGGGCACGGGTCGCCGACCAAATCGGGACGCCGAACGATCTGGCGTCGTCAGTGATGTGTCGAGCACGAAGATGAAGCATCTGCTGGCAGAGCGGTATTTCTATGTACATGCTTCGGTCCAGCCGTGAGGGTTCCGTGAGTCGTGCCGGGTGCGCGAGGCGCCGGCGTGACCGAGGTCATACCGGGCTGCCGGGCCGGCCCGCCGGGGTCCCGGCTGCGCGGGGCAGTCCGACTCGGCCATGATGGGCCGCATGGGTCCGGCCCGCACACCCGCCTACGAGGCGGCGCTGCGCTCCGCGAGGGAGTCGTTCGCAGCGCTGCCGCCCGACGCGCCCGTCCGACTGGCCAAGAAGACGTCCAACCTCTTCCGCAACCGCACCGACACGGGCGCGCCGCGGCTCGACCTGTCCGCCTGCCGCGGCGTCTTCGACGTCGACGTCGAGGCGGGTCAGGCGCTGGTCGGCGGCCTGAGCACCTACGAGCAGCTGGTCGACGAGCTGCTGCCGCACGGCTTCATGCCGCTGGTGGTGCCGCAGCTGCGCACGATCACGATCGGGGGCGCGGTCGTCGGGCTCGGCATCGAGTCGACCTCCTTCCGCAACGGCCTGCCGCACGAGTCGGTCCTCGAGGCCGACGTGCTGACCGGCGACGGGGAGGTCGTGACCGCCACGCCCGGCGGCGAGCACGCCGACCTCTACGCCTCGCTCGCCAACTCCTACGGCACCCTCGGCTACACGCTCGGCCTGGTGATCGAGCTGGAGCGGACCAGCCCCTACGTGCTGCTCGAGCACCACCGCTTCACCGACCTCGACGAGGTGGTGGCCACCATCGGGTCGGTCATGGCGACCCGCGAGCACGAGGGCCGGCGCGTCGACTTCCTGGACGGCGTCGTCTTCTCCGGCCAGGAGGCCTACCTGACCCTGGGGCGCTGGTCGACCACCACCGACGGCCTGCGGCCCAGCGACTACACCGGCGCGGAGCCCTACTACCGCTCCATCCAGCACAAGCGCCGCGACGTCCTCACCGCGGAGGACTACCTGTGGCGCTGGGACACCGACTGGTTCTGGTGCTCCAGGGCGTTCGGCGCGCAGCACCCGACGGTGCGCCGGCTGTGGCCCCGGCGCCTGCTGCGCAGCGACGTCTACTGGAAGATCATGGCCTTCGAGCAGCGGCACGGGTGGTATGCCGCATACCAGCGCAGCCGTGGGCGCCCGCCCCAGGAGCGGGTGATCCAGGACGTGGAGATCCCCCTGGACCGGACCGCGGACTTCCTGCGCTGGTTCGGCCGCGAGGTGCCGATCGAGCCGGTGTGGCTGTGCCCGGTGCGGCTGCGGGCCGGTGCCGGCGCCTCGGCCGGCGGCACCTCGGCCGGCGCCGCCTCGCCCTGGCCGCTCTACCCGATGCGCGCCGGGGAGGACTACGTCAACGTCGGCTTCTGGTCGGCGGTCGACATCCCGCCCGGGGGCTCTCCCGGCGACACGAACAGGGCGGTCGAGGACCAGGTCACGGCGCTCGGCGGGCACAAGGGCCTGTACTCGGAGGCGTTCTACGATCGGGCGACCTTCCGCGAGCTCTACGGCGGCGACCACCTCGACGTGGTCAAGGACAGGTACGACCCCAGGGGCAGGCTGCCCACCCTCTACGACAAGGCGGTGCGATCACGATGACGACCAGGAGCCTGGCCGGGACGATCTACCAGGTGCTCGGCGAGCCGGACGGCGTCGGCGTCGTCGGCCACGACGGCTCCACGGCGGGCGACCTGGGTGGGAAGGTCATGCGCCTGCACGGCCCGCGGGCGGTCAGCTACATCGCCAGCCACCCCGGCCAGGTCGGGTTCGCGCGCGCCTACCTCCAGGGCGACCTCACCGTCGACGGGATGGACGAGGCCTTCCCCTACGAGGAGCTGAAGCTCATGGAGGGCTTCGACCTCCGGCTGCCGCCGCTGCGCGAGCTGCCCGACCTCGTACGGGTCGCCCGCGAGGCCGGCGTGAAGCTCACCGAGATGCCCCCGCTGCCCGACCTGGAGACCCCCAGCGAGCTGCGCAAGCTGGCGCACGGCATACGCCACGGGAAGCGGCGCGACGCCGAGGCGATCAGCCACCACTACGACGTCTCCAACCGGTTCTACGAGATGCTGCTCGGCCCGTCGATGACCTACACCTGCGCCGTCTGGCCGCGGGAGGACGCGACCCTGGAGGAGGCGCAGGCGGAGAAGTACGACCTGGTCTGCCGCAAGCTCGACCTCAAACCGGGGATGCGGCTGCTCGACGTCGGCTGCGGGTGGGGCGGCATGGTGCGGCACGCGGTGAAGCACTACGGCGTGAGCGCGCTGGGCGTCACCCTGTCGCGGGAGCAGGCCTCGTGGGCGCGGGAGAAGATCGAGGCCGAGGGGCTGGCCGGCGCCGAGGTGCGGCACATGGACTACCGCGACGTGACCGAGAGCGGCTTCGACGCGGTGTCCTCGATCGGGCTGACCGAGCACATCGGGGTGCGCAACTACCCGGCCTACTTCGCCTTCCTGCGCGACCGGCTGAGGGACGAGGGGCGTCTGCTCAACCACTGCATCACCTGGCCCAGCCCCGACCACGTGCCGATGCGCCGCGGCGACTTCGTGGCCCGCTACGTCTTCCCCGACGGCGAGCTCGCGGCCTCGGGCCGGATCGTCTCGGAGATCGAGCGGGTCGGCCTCGAGGTGCACCACCACGAGAACTTCCGCCAGCACTACGCCCGCACCTGCGCGGCCTGGTGCGCGAACCTCTCGGCCAACTGGGACGCCTGCGTCGCCGAGGCCGGGCTGGCGACCGCGAGGGTATGGGGTCTCTACCTCGCCGGGTCCGTCTACAACTTCGAGCGCAACACCATCCAGCTGCACCAGGTGCTCGCCACCCGCACGAGTGACCAGGGGGAGGCCGGCTACCCGCTGCGGGCGACCTACGCCTGAGTCGCCCGCCCAGGGCTTAGGGTGAACGGTGATGCCTGACTACCTCGTCGTCGCCGCCGTCGTCCTGGCCGGCGTGGCCCTCGTGGCCGCCGCCATGGGTGCTCGGCGCCTGCTCGCGCCGCACGACCCGACGCCGGCCAAGGTCACCACCTACGAGTCGGGCGTGGACCCGGTCGGCAGCGGCTGGGAGCAGGGCAGCGTCCGCTACCTGGTCTACACGCTGCTCTACGTCGTCTTCGCCGTCGACGCGGTCTACCTCTTCCCGTGGGCGCTGGTCATCCGCACCGAGCTGGGCCTGGCCTCCCTGGTCGAGATGGCGATCTTCATCGGCGTCATCGTGGTGGCGTTGCTGCACGTGTGGCGGCGCGGCCTGCTGAGGTGGTGGTGAGATGACCCCGAAGCCGACGGCACGGCATACCTCGACCGAGCTGCCGGTCCCGCGCGTGGGTGCGCCGGTGGAGCGGGCGCCGCGCGCGGTGCAGGTGGTCCTCAACTGGGGGAGGAAGTACTCCCTGTGGGTGTTCAACTTCGGGCTGGCGTGCTGCGCGATCGAGTTCATCAGCGCCTCGATGGCGCGGCACGACTTCATCCGGCTCGGGGTGATCCCGTTCGCGCCGGGGCCGCGGCAGTCGGACCTGATGGTGGTCTCGGGGACCGTGACGGACAAGATGGCGCCGGCGATCCGGCGGCTCTACGAGCAGATGCCTGAGCCGAAGTACGTCATCTCCTTCGGCGCGTGCTCCAACTCCGGCGGCCCCTACTGGGACTCCTACTCGGTCACCAAGGGCGTGGACCAGCTGATCCCCGTGGACGTCTACGTGCCGGGATGCCCGCCGCGGCCGGAGGCCCTGCTCGCCGGCATCGTC
>QEUR01000091.1 GCA_003577095.1 Acidobacteriota bacterium | reverse complement strand
CGGGATCGGTGGGGAGCAGCTCGCCGGCCGCGTCGGCCTGCAGGACCATGGCGCTGACGGAGTGCGCCACGACGTCGTGCAGCTCGCGCGCCACCCGCTGCCGCTCGGCCCGGACCGCCGCCCGGCGCACCGCCTCCTGGGCGGCCCGCAGCTCCTCGGCCTGGTCGGCCAGCCGACGCGTCACCCGCCCGAAGACGTAGGGCGGCAGGATCAGGGTCGCGAGGAAGATCACGTCGCCGAGGCCGTGCTGCCGCTCGTCCACCAGCAGGTAGTCGACGGCGAAGGCGGCCCCGATCACCGCCACGCCCCACAGGCCGCGGCTGGAGCGCACCCACCGTCCGAGGGTGTAGCCGCAGACCGCGCAGAACAGGATCGGCGCGGCCGCCTGGTCCAGCTGCGGGCCGATCCACGGCATCTGCAGGAGCACGAGCGCGGCGAGCGTGGCCGTCCACAGACCGGCGGCGCGACGCCATACCAGGATCAGGGCGGCGACCACCTCGAGGGCGGCGGCCGCGACCCACCCGGAAGGGCGCAGGGCGACCATCTCGGCGACGCCGACCGCCGCCAGACCGGCGGGGAGCAGGACGTCCCACGGACGCAGGGACCGCACGCGCAGGTGCACGCCTCCGAGCGTACGAGCCTGCGGCGCCCCGCGCCTCAACCCTGGGGTTGACAGGGGTCCGGCCCGCGGGCCGACGACCCCGGGCGGACGCCTTCCTAGCGTCGGGAGAGCACGGCCCGGACCACGGGCCACGAGCGACCGGGAGGTCGACATGACACGTACGCTCCTGTCCACCGAGCGGGCACAGCAGGCTGTCGGCAGGCTCGCCTGGGCGGCCGCCTGGGCGGGTCTCGTCCTCGGCCAGCTGCACGCCCTCGCCCGCCACAACACCGTCGACGGCCGGGGCGACCTGCGGCAGCCGCTGACCCGGTGGTGGTCCGACCCCGCCCGGCAGCTGCTCAGGCCGCTGCTGGACTGGGCCGACCCGGACACCGTCTACCTGACCTACGGCAAGATTTGGCTGCCGGTCTTCCTCGCGTTCACGCTCTGCGCCGTCGTCGTCTACCGGCGACGCCGCCCCACCGGGTGGGAGCGCCTGGTCTGGCGGGTGGTGCTCGCCGGCTACGCGCTGGGCTGCGCGGCCGTCCTGGCCGACTACTGGACGCAGTGGACGTCCTACAGCCGCCTCGCCGACGCCTACTTCGCCGTCCTCACCGTCCCGAGCCTGCTCGTCATGCTCCTCGGCGGCACCGTGCTGGGCGTCACGCTGCTGGTGCGCGGCTACCGCCCGCTGCTCCCGGCGCTGCTGCTGGCCGCCCAGGTGCCGCTGGCGGTCGGCATCCTGGCGTTCACCTCGATGGGCAGCGCGGCGCTGCCGACGATGTTCGCCTTCGCGGTGCTCGGCCGACGGCTGGCGCTCGGGCAGCCGGTCGCAGGAGCCGTCAGGCCGGCAGCGGCACCCCGAGCTGCTTCGCCAGCGACGCCACGTGTCCCTTCGCCCTGACGTTGTACCTCGCCAGCTCGACCACGCCCTGCTCGTCGATGACGAAGGTGGAGCGGATGACCCCCATCACCTTCCGGCCGTAGTTCATCTTCTCCCCGTAGGCGCCGTAGGCGGTGAGCACCTCCTTGGACTCGTCGGAGACGAGCGGGAAGGTCAGGCCCTCCTTCTCCGCGAACCTCGCCAGCTTCTCCGGGGAGTCCGGGGAGATGCCCACCACCGCATACCCCGCCCGCTGCAGCACCGCGAGGTTGTCGCGGAAGTCGCAGGCCTGGGTGGTGCACCCGGGCGTCATCGCGGCCGGGTAGACGTAGAGGATCACCTTCTGGCCGGCCAGGTCGGACAGGCTCAGCTGCTGGCCGTCGGCGGTGGGCAGCGTCCAGGCGGGGGCCGGCTGGCCGGGCTCGAGGCGGGACATGGCGGGTGACCTCCAGGATTCGGGGACGGACGTTCTGCGTTATCGTCTCAGCAGCACCGCAGACCGACGACCCGAGGGGCCCGACGCACATGGCAGCCAAGCAGCCCGCCCGTTCCATGGCCGAGATCGAGGCCGACCTCGCCGCCACCCGCAACCGGATGGCGCGCACCGTCGACGAGCTCGCCTACCGCGTCAGCCCGCAGACCCTCAAGACCAAGGCGCTCGCCTCCCTCAGGGGGAAGGCCAACGACGCCGCGTTCGACGCCGAGGGCAACGTCCGCCTCGACCGGCTGGCCATGGTCCTCGGCGGTGTCGCGGGCACCGCGATCGTCCTCGGGCTGCTGCGGCGGGCCTTCTACCGGGGCTGACGCGCGGAAGTGACCGAGTCGGGCAGGCTGCCCATCCGGATGCTGCACGACCGCGTGCTGGTGTCCATGGAGGGCGAGCAGGGTGAGCGTCGCTCCGGCGGCGGGATCGTGATCCCCGCGACGGCGAGCGTGGGCAAGAGGCTGTCGTGGGCGCGGGTCGTCGCGGTCGGCTCCAGCGTGCGCCAGGTCCAGCTCGAGGACCGCGTGCTCTTCGACGCCGAGGACCGCGCGGAGGTCGAGCTCGGCTCCAAGGACTACGTGCTGCTGCGCGAGCGCGACCTGCACGCCGTCGCGGCCGAGCGGGTGCCCGACCCGGGCACCGGCCTCTACCTGTGAGTCGGGCGGGATGACGTGATCGTCGACCAGGCGGTCTACCGCGGCGGGCAGCGCCACGAGTGCGGCGACCTCAGCGACGAGCTGGCCGCGCTGCGGGCCGACGGCGCGCCGGAGAGCGACTTCGTCTGGGTCGGGCTGAAGGACCCGACCGCCGAGGAGTTCGCCTTCGTCGCCGCCGAGCTCGACCTGCACCCGCTCGCCGTGGAGGACATCCTCTCGGGCAACCAGCGCGCCAAGGTCGAGGTCTACGACCGGACGATCTTCGCGGTGGTCAAGACGCTGCGCTACGACGACGAGACCTCCGACATCGAGACCGGCGAGCTGATGGCCGTCGTCGGCGACCACTTCGCCGTCACCCTGCGCCACGGCGACGCCGCGCCGCTGCACAAGGTCCGCAAGCGCCTGGAGAAGCACGAGCAGGAGCTGCTCCGCGAGGGCCCGGTCTCGGTGCTGCACGGGCTTCTCGACAAGGTGGTCGACACCTACCTGCAGATCGACGAGGAGGTCGCCAGGGACCTCGAGGACATCGAGCGCGACGTCTTCGGGGGCAGCCGCGCGCACTCGACGACGATCTACCGGCTCAAGCGCGAGGTCCTGGAGTTCCGCCGCGCCGCGCTGCCGCTGCAGATGCCCCTGCGCCAGCTCGCGGAGCGCGACGGGATCGTCACCTCCAAGGAGCTGCGCCTGCAGTTCCGCGACGTCTCCGACCACCTGGCCGCGGTGCTGGCCGACATCGAGTCCTACGACACCCTGCTCAGCGACGCGCTGTCCACCCATCTGTCGCAGATCGCCGTCCAGCAGAACTCCGACATGCGCAAGATCTCCGCGTGGGCCGCGATGATCACCGTCCCCACCCTCATCGCCGGCATCTACGGCATGAACTTCGACCACATGCCCGAGCTCCACTGGTTGCTGGGCTACCCGCTCGCGGTGGCGCTGATGGCGGCGGTCGTGCTCGTGCTGTGGCGCTCCTTCAAGCGCTCCGGCTGGCTCTGAGACACTCGGGGGGTGAGCACCACGACCTCGACCCCCACCACCGCGACCGGCCTGGCCTACCGGGTCCAGGGGGCGCCCGACGGCGTGCCCGTGGTCGCCCTGCACGGCACCCCCGGCTCGCGGTTCAGCGGCACGCCGGGTCGGGACGTGCTGCACGCCCTCGGCCTGCGGGTGGTGACCTACGACCGTCCGGGGTATGGCGACTCGCCCGCCTCGGACGCCGGTCCCGTGCGCGACCTGGCCGGCGACGTGCTCGCGGTCCTCGACGCGGCCGGGATCGGGGGACCGGTCGGCCTGTTCGCCGGGAGCGGCGGCGCCGGGGCCGCGCTCGCCACCGCGGCGCTGCACCCCGAGCGGGTCGCCGCGCTCACGCTGGTGTGGCCGCTGGCCCCGCGCGACGGCGACGCGGGCAGCCCCGGGATGGGCGAGGGGGAGTGGGTGCGAGGGATGGACGAGCAGCAGCGGATGCTGCACGCGCTGGCGCTGCAGGACCCGGTCTTCCTGCGCGACCAGCTCGAGGTCGGGCTCGGCCCGCACGCCGGGGCCGAGGGCATCGTCACCGACATGGTCCAGGTGCAGGAGCCGTGGGGGATCGACCCCGCCGACGTGCGCTGCCCGGTCGACCTGTGGTGGGGCAGCGACTCCCAGGTCAGCCCGGCCGGCCACGCGACCTGGCTGGCCGACCGGCTCACCGGCGCGCAGGTGACGCGCCACGAGCAGGACGAGCACCAGTGGCACGTCCGCCGCCTCGTGGACGTCTTCGCCCGGCTGGGGGAGCAGCTCGGGGCCCGCCCGCGGTCGGCGGAGGAGCTCGCCGCCGCGACGGCCGCCATGGACACCGACGCGTGCGGGGGCGGCGGGCTGGGCGGCTGCGCCTGCGGCGCGGGCGGCTGCGGAGCCTGAGGCTGAGGCTGGGGCTGGGGCTGGGGCTGGTGCGCGGGCGCGTGGGCACCCGGAGCCGGGGCACCCGGAGCCGGACGCCGGTCCTATAGAGGGAAACGGTTCCTCGCGCGGGTTCCTGCGCGCGCGGAGATATCGATCCCTCTACAGGATGCGCCGGCGCGGACGGGTCGGAGGGCGGCTGGCCCGGGCGGTCCGCTCAGCCGACCGGCTCGAGGTCCTTGCCCGGGACCGACAGCTCCTGCCGTGAGGTGGTGAGCGAGGCGTGGCGCAGGGTGCGGGCCCCGGCGAGCGCGAGGGTGAGCGCGAGCACGGTCGCGCCGATCGTCACCGCGAACGCCGGCCGGTGACCACCGACGTCGGCGAACCGGCCCGCGAGGGCGGCTCCCACGGCATACCCGCCACCGGTCGCGGCGGCGAGCAGCGTCATGGCCGCGCCCACCCGCCGCACCGGCGTGATCCGCTCGGCGAGCGCGAAGTTGGTGATCATCGTCGGGGCGATCGCCAGACCCAGGCCGAGCAGGGCGAGGGTGAGGCCCTTGAGCGAGCCGACGAGCAGCAGCGGCAGGGCGAGGACGACCAGCGCGGCGGTGAAGAGCCGCAGCCGCCGCTCGTGCGTGAAGGTCTCCGGCACGGCGACGACCGCGAGGCCCGCCAGCACGCTGCCGACGCCGAGGAGGGCGTGCAGCAGCCCGGTGAGGCCGGGCATGCCGGCCTGGGTCGCCAGCACCGAGGTGCCGGTCTGCACCGAGCCGAAGACCATGCCGACGGAGAGCTGCGTCGCGGCGAGGATGACCAGGGCCGGGGTGAGCAGCCGGGCGACGTCACCGGTGGTGGCCGGGGCCGGGCCGACCAGGGCACCGGTCGGGTGGACGGCGAACCAGGTGCCGAAGGCCCCCAGCAGGACGGCGGCGACCACGAGCGAGGCGACCGGGTCCACGACCGCGGCGATGAGGCCCACGACGGCCGGGCCCAGCACGAAGGACGCCTCGTCGGCGGCACCCTCGTAGGAGAAGGCGGCGTCGATCATCCGGGTGTCCTCGCCGCCGCGGCGGCGGCTGATCGGCCGCCACCGCACGCGCGCCATGGTGCCGACCTGGGGGACGAAGGCGCCGCCGAGCGCGGCGACGACCGGCAGCGGCCACCAGGGCTGGCCGGCCTCGTGCAGGACGGTGAGACCCGCGAGCGCGGCCAGGCCGAGGGTGCCGACCACGCTCTGGACGACCAGCACGGGTCGCTGGCCGAGGCGGTCGCTCAGGGAGCCGGCCACAGGTGCGAAGACGGCGTTGGCCACGGCGAGCGCGCCGGCGGTCACACCGCCGGCGGTGTAGGAGCCGGTCGCGGCCGTGACGGCCAGGAGGGAGGCGATCTGGGACATCGCCAGCGGGATGCGCGCGACGAAGGCGACCAGTACGTAGAGGGGGCCGGTCAGCGCGAAGAGGCGCTGGTAGGACTGGATGGGCGACAGGGCGGGCACACCTTTCGTGCAGTGCGCGCCGTCCCAGCCTCCCGACGCGCCAAACCCTTAGTCGACACGTCAACTATACCGCAGCGGAGGGGGTGCTCCGGCCACCGGACCGACGGGAGGAAAGCGCCTCCCGGCGCCTCAGCCGACCTCGTCGCGGGCTGCCCTGAACGCGTCCACGCAGGCGCGCACGTCGTCCTCGGAGTGGGCCGCGGACAGCTGCACCCGGATGCGGGCCTGGCCCTTGGGGACGACGGGGTAGGAGAAGGCGATGACGTAGACGCCGTGGGCCAGCATCGAGTCGGCGATCTCGGCGGCCTTGCGGGCCCCGTCCTCGCCGGGGAACATCACCGGGACGATCGGGTGCTCGCCGGGGAGCAGCTCGAAGCCCGCCTCGGTCATGAGCGAGCGGAACAGCTCGGCGTTGCGGCGCAGCACCCGGCGCGGCTCGTCGGAGTCGCGGGCGATCTCCAGCGCCTTCATCGACCCGGCGACCACCGAGGGGGCCACCGCGTTGGAGAACAGGTAGGGGCGGCCGCGCTGCTTGAGCAGCTCGACGACCTCCACCGGCCCGGCGACGTAGCCGCCGGAGCCCCCGCCGAGGGCCTTGCCCAGCGTCCCGGTGAGGATGTCGACCCGGTCGAGGACGCCGCACGCCTCGTGGGAGCCGCGGCCGTGCTCGCCGACGAAGCCGGTGGCGTGGGAGTCGTCGACCATGACCATCGCGCCGAACTCCTCGGCCAGGTCGCAGATCTGGTCCAGCGGCGCGAGGTAGCCGTCCATCGAGAAGGCGCCGTCGGTGACGACCAGCACCCGGCGGGCGCCCGCCTCCTTCGCCGCCTCGAGCTGGGCCCGCAGGTCGTCCATGTCGCGGTTCCTGAAGCGGTATCGCTGCGCCTTGGACAGCCGCACGCCGTCGATGATCGAGGCGTGGTTGAGCTCGTCGGAGATCACGGCGTCCTCGGCGGTGAGCAGCACCTCGAAGATCGCGCCGTTGGCGTCGAAGCACGATGGGAAGAGGATGGCGTCCTCGGTGCCGACGAACTCGGCGATCGCCCTCTCCAGGTCGCGGTGCTGGGTCTGGGTGCCGCAGATGAAGCGGACCGAGGCCATCCCGAAGCCCCACTCGTCCAGGGCGTCCCGGGCGGCCGCGACGACCTCGGGGTGGTTGGCCAGCCCGAGGTAGTTGTTGGCGCAGAAGTTCAGCGCCTCGCCCTGGGTGGTGCCGATGTGGGAGGACTGCGGGGTGGTGATCAGCCGCTCGCGCTTGGTCAGGCCGTCGGCCTCGATCTGGTCGAGCTCGGCGCGCAGCTGGTCCTTGACTCCGTACATGTGGCTCTCCTCAGCTCCAGTCCATGATGACCTTGCCGACCTCGCCCGAGCGGGCGGCGTCGAAGGCCTCCTGCCACTGCTCCGCAGGGTAGCGGTGGGTGATGACCGACCGGACGCGGTCGCGCAGCACCTGGGAGGTCTGCAGCATCGCGGTCATCTTGTACCAGGTCTCGTACATCTCCCGGCCGTAGATGCCCTTGAGCGTGATCATGTGGGTGATCACCTTGCCCCAGTCGATCTCGAACGGCGCCGACGGCAGCCCGAGCATCGCCACCCGGGCACCGTGCGTGCAGTTGTCGATGAGCTCGGCCATCGCGCGCGGGCTGCCCGACATCTCCAGGACCACGTCGAAGCCCTCGGTCATCCCGAGCTGCTCCTGCGCGTCGCGGATGCGCTCCCGCCCGACGTTGACGACCACGTCGGCACCGGCGGACCTGGCCTGCGCGAGGCGGGCGTCGGACAGGTCGCTGACGACGACGTGCCTGGCCCCCGCGTGCCGGACCACGGCCGTGGCCATGACGCCGATCGGGCCGGCCCCGGTGATGAGGACGTCCTCGCCCTCCAGCGGGAAGGACAGGGCGGTGTGCACGGCGTTGCCCAGCGGGTCGAAGACCGCGCCGAGGTCGGGGTCGATGAGGTCTGGCTGCACCCACACGTTGCTGTGCGGGACCACCACGTAGTCGGCGAAGCAGCCGTCCCGGTTGACGCCGAGGTTGGAGGTGTTGACGCACATGTGGCGGCGTCCCGCCCGGCAGTTGCGGCAGTGCCCGCACACCACGTGGCCCTCGACCGAGACCCGCTGCCCGACCCGCAGGCCGTAGCGCTCGTCGTCGGGGACGCCCTCGCCCAGCGCGACGATCTCGCCGTAGAACTCGTGCCCCATGACCAGCGGCGGCCTGAGCATCGAGGCGGCCCAGTCGTCCCAGGCCTCGATGTGCAGGTCCGTGCCGCACAGGCCGGCCCGCAGCACCCGGATCTTGACCTCGCCGGGTCCGGGCTCGGGCTCGGGGACGTCGGTCAGCTCCAGCCCGGGTCCGGGGGCGGGCTTCACCAGTGCTCGCATGCTCCCCATCCTCGCGTATGACGTGCGCTCCCCGTGCGTCTGCCCTCACCACGGCGGATTTGGACGCCGGGCGAGGGGCGGGTTAGAGTTGTCCGCTGTCGCGCCTATAGCTCAATTGGCAGAGCAGCTGGCTCTTAACCAGCGGGTTCGGGGTTCGAGTCCCTGTGGGCGCACCGACGAGAAGGGGCAGGTCCGAACGGACCTGCCCCTTCTGCATACCCGTGGTTGACTGACGGCGTGAGCCAGACCGAGCATCGCCAGACCATCGAACGTGGCCGTGACGAAGCCGCGGTCGAGCGCGCCGAGGAGCGTGCCGCACCCGACAGCCCGGCCGAGCTGCCCAAGCCGTACTGGAGGGCGGTGCTCAAGCGCACGGTCTCCGAGTTCGGCAACGACGGCGGGTCGGACCTGGCGGCGGCGCTCACCTACTACTCGATCATGTCCCTGGCCCCGATGCTGCTGGCGCTGTCGACCTCCCTCACCTTCCTCGGGCAGGGCGGGGCGACCATCGAGGCGGTGGAGGACCTGGGCAGGGATCTCGGTCTGGAGCCCGGCACGATCGACACGATCACCGGCTACATGCAGAGCATGGCCGGGTCCAGCGCTGCGGGGATCCTGCTGATCGTCGGTCTGGTCGTCGCGCTGTGGTCCGCGTCGAACTACGTCAACGCCTTCAGCCGGATGATGAACCGGGTCTATGGCGTCACGGAGGGTCGGCCGGTGTGGAAGCTGCGGCCGTGGCTGTTCGGGCTCACCCTGCTGGTGGTGCTCGGGCTGATGGTCATCATCCTGTCGGTGACGCTCTCCGGTCCCGTCTCCGAGGCGATCTTCGGCTTCGTCGGGCTCTCCGGCGTGGCCACCGCCATCTGGAACTGGGCCAAGTGGCCGTTCATCCTGCTGATGCTGATGGGCATCGTGGGCCTGCTCTACTGGGGCACGCCCAACGTGAAGCAGCCGAGGTTCCGCTGGCTCAGCCCGGGCGCGGCGCTCGCGGTGATCGTGTCGATCCTCGCCGCCGCCGGGTTCTTCATCTACCTCACCGGCTTCGGCGGGCAGGCGAACTACAACGCCACGTACGGCGCCATCGGCGGTGTGATCATCCTGCTGCTGATGATCTTCATCATCAACAACGTCCTGGTCGTCGGCGCCGAGCTGGACGCCGAGCTGGAGCGCGGGCGCCAGCTCGCCGCGGGGCTGCCGGCAGAGGAGGAGATCCAGCTGCCCCCGCGCGACGTCAAGGGCACGAGGAAGAAGGCCGCCAAGGCGGCCAAGGCCGTGCAGGAGGCCCGACAGCTGCGCATGCGGGCCGCGAGCCGGCTCGCGGACGCGGGCGAGGACGTCGGCCCGGAGGGCCGCGGGCGGCGCTGACCACGGGCGATTCTTCGGTCCGGCCCGTCTCGGGTACGATGGTCGCTGTTGTCCACGCGCCCCCGGGCGCACGGCACGACATGGTGGGTGTAGCTCAGCAGGTAGAGCACCTGGTTGTGGTCCAGGTGGTCGCGGGTTCAAGTCCCGTCACTCACCCCAGCGGGACGACGTGCTGCACGTCACCCGGGATCCGAGGCCTCGGCCCGGCGCGACAGCGCCCGGTCCGGGGCCTCGCCCGTCTCCCTCCGGCATGAGCCGCGCCCGGACGGCTAGAGTCGGGCCAGTTCTCGAGGAGGCCACCATGAGCGACGGACCACGTGAGCCCGGGCCCGGCGGTGACGGACCAGCACCGCGGGAGCCGTGGGAGGACGAGGCGCGTGGGGGTCACTCCGACCCGACCGTGCGGATCGACCGGTCCGGCCAGGGAGACGTCATCGACGCGGAGGGCCCCTACGAGGAGGGGGTCACCGCATACCGGCGTCCTGGGTCGGCGCGCCCGCGCGGGCCGGAGCCGGAGACCGGGGAGGGAGGCAACCGGTGGCTGCCTCCCGTCCTCGCCGCGGTCGGCGCTCTCCTGGTGGGCCTGCTCGTGGGGTGGCTGGTGTGGTCGGGCGGTGGTGACGACGATCTCGCCGCGCAGGTCGAC
>QEUR01000090.1 GCA_003577095.1 Acidobacteriota bacterium | reverse complement strand
GGTCGCCTGCTGCAGCGCCAGCCCGGCGCGCACCGCCCGCTCCGCGTGGTCCGGCTGGTCGCCGCGGGCGTTGAAGACGACCATCAGGGCGTCACCGACGATCCGGTCCACGTCGCCGCCGTGGCGCAGCGTCGCCGGCACGGCGACGGCGAAGTAGCTGTTGAGCATGGCGGTCACCTCCTCCGGGGGCTGCCGCTCGGACCAGGACGTGAAGCCCTGCAGGTCCGCGAACAGCACGCTCGCCTCGCGCCGGCCGGCGCTCGTGTCGTCGAGGTAGAACGCGGCGAACCGCTCCTCGTGCCAGGACCGCCGGGCGGCGACCGCCACGAGCGCGAAGGCCGCCAGCAGCAGCACGTGCCACTCCCACCAGGACAGCTGCCAGTTGCGGGCCAGCACCATCGCCAGCAGCGCCTCGGCCAGCAGGAGGTATGCGGTCACGACCGTCAGCAGCCCCCCCTCGCGGCGGGTGCGCCACCGGTGCAGGTAACGCCCCGCGGCGGCCGTGTAGAGGGCGATCCCCACCACCGCGACGACGAGCGGCAGCCGCTCCTGCCCGGTCGGTGCCCGGTCCAGCGGCGGCAGCCCGGCGAGGGAGACGACAGCCCAGGCGAGCATCAGCAGGACGAGCGCCGCCCGCAGCCGGCGGGCCAGCCTCACCTCGGCCACGGCGGCCGGACCCGACGGCTCGCGCGTGGAGCGCACCGCGAAGAGGGAGCCGAGGGCCACCCCGACCGGGGTCGCCACCGCGAAGCCCAGGTTGGACGACCCCAGCAGCACGCCAGGCGTGGCCAGCGCGTGCAGCCCGAGGAAGCCGGCGGAGGAGAGGAAGGCCAGCGAGACGTGGCTGAGCCGGGCGTCGCCCCGGCGGGCCGCGGCCTCGCCGGTGGCGTAGGCCAGCACGGCCGCGAGGCCGGCCGCGCCCAGGACCAGCCAGAAGTGCGAGGGGTGGTGCTCCCAGCGCAGGTCGAGCCGCGGCCGGGCGACCAGCAGCGCCAGGCCGGCCAGCGGCAGCAGCACCGCGAGGGCAACGGTGAGGGGACCGCCCGGCCGGCGCGACGCCATGCCCGTCTCCCGGCGTCCTAGCGCCAGTCGACCGAGACGACCGAGACCGGGGCGGAGAAGCCCTTGAGCGCGATCTCCCGGGGTGCGGACCGGACGCCGGTGTCGAGCACCCCCTCGACGGTGTCGGTGCTGACCAGGATCTCCCCGGCCCCGGCGGCCGCGCCGATCCGGGCCGCCATGTGCACGCCCTGGCCGGCGTAGTCGACGGACGGGCCGTCGGGGTGGAAGGCGCCACCGGTGTGGACGCCGATGCGCACGTCCGGGGCCACGACCTCCTCGGCGAGCGCGCGCTGGATCGCCACGGCCGCCCTCAGCGCGCCCCTCGGGTGCCCGAAGGCGGCGAAGAAGCCGTCGCCGGTCTGCTTGATCACCTCACCGCCGGCCTCCACGATGCGGTCGCGGAGGAGCTCGTCGTGGCGGGCCAGGAGGCGTCGCCACCGCTCGTCCCCGAGCGTCTCCAGCAGCTGGGTGGAGCCGACGATGTCGGTGAACAGGAAGGTCCGCCGGGTCTCGAGCCGGCCCAGCAGCTCGGTGGTGCGTTCCTCGTCCAGCCGGGCCCCGAGCCGGGCGAAGGTCGCCTGCGCCGACTCCAGCTCGCCGGTGGCGCCGTCCTCGTCGCCCAGCCTGCGGTAGGCCAGCCCCAGCAGCATCCGGGTCTGGGCGACCTCGTAGGGCGCGCCGACCTGCTGCCAGCGGGCACGGGCCTCGCGCAGGCTGTCCACCGCCGCCCTCCAGTCCTGCTCGGCCAGGTGGATCCGCCCCCGGGCCAGGTGCAGCTGGGCCTCGAAGGCGGGCGCCGGGGCGCTGCCGATCGTGTAGGACGCGACCGTCCGCCCGAGCTCCGCGGCCGCCTCGCGCGCGCTGCCCAGGTCGCCCGCGGCCAGCGAGACCTCGACCTGCGCCGGCAGCAGAGCCACCCGGCGCAGCGGCTCGCGGCCCTCGTCGAGGGCCCGCCGCAGGGCGGCCACGGCGGCGTCGACGCGCCCCTCGGCCAGCCGCAGCAGCGCCAGGCCCGGCTGCGGGTCCAGGCCGACCTCGCCCGCCTGCCGGTAGGACTCGAGCGCGGCGGCGAACTCGCCGCGCCGGCGCCGGATCTCGCCGATCTCGTAGCGGCCCTCCGCGGTGATCCAGGCGTTGTAGTCCGCCAGCTCGGCGCACGCCTCCTCGCACTGCACCTCGGCGTCCTGCCACCGGCCGCGCAGCTGCAGCACCTGGGCACGGTGCACCCGGCAGGCGCCGGGGAAGCCCTTGGTGTCGTTGCGGTCGCACCAGCGGTTGGTGGCCTCGGTCCACTCGGCGGCCCGCCGCAGGTCGCCCACCTG
Organism: Acidobacteriota bacterium; assembly: GCA_003577095.1. Taxonomy (GTDB): domain Bacteria; phylum Actinomycetota; class Actinomycetes; order Actinomycetales; family Dermatophilaceae; genus Ornithinicoccus. Next base: position 8,076 of record QEUR01000090.1, on the reverse strand, counting down.
CTGGCAGGCGGAGATCGTGACGCAGTAGACCAGGCCGGCCTCGAAGGGCTGCAGCTCGCCGCTCACGGCGGAGGCCGAGACCTCGTCGAGAAGGGCGAGCCCCTCGTCGACCCGGCCGGCTCCCACGAGCACCCGCCCGCGGGCGACGCGGGCGATCGCCTGCACGTCGCGGTCGCCGTACATGGCGCCGAGCTCCTCGCCCAGCTCCAGGTCCGGCAGCGCCTCGGCGACGTTGCCCAGCTCCATGGTGGTGAAGCCCCGGACCGTGACGAGGTAGGCGTAGTCGGCCGACGCGTGCTCGTCCGCGAGCAACCGCTCGGCCCTGGCCATCCAGCCGTGGTAGACCGCCATCACCCCGCGCGCCGCGTGGTCCCAGGCGATGAGCACCGCCATGCGCCCGGCCCGACCGCGCTCGCCGGCGTCCACGAGGGTCGCGTAGGCACGCTCCCGTAGCCCCAGGGCCTCCTCGGGCCGCCCGGTCCACCACGCGGACTCGGCGTAGTCGACCAGGTCCTCCGCCGTGAGACCGGCCGGGTCGGCCCTGACGAAGGCCTCGTGGGCCTGCGCCCAGCGTCCGTGCGAGACCGCCTCCCGCGCGTCCTGGAGGTGGTGCGCCCCGGTGGCGGACGGCATACCGCTCACCGGTGGAGGGTGGCGAGGTGCTCGTGCACCTCGGAGACGACCACGGAGCCCTCGCCCACCGCGGAGGCGACCCGCTTGACGGATCCCGCGCGCACGTCCCCGACCGCGAAGATGCCGGGGACCGAGGTCTCGTGCGGGTGCCCGGCGAGGCCGGAGAGGCCGTGGGCGGTCTGCCTGCCCGTCTGCATCCCGGTCAGCACGAAGCCGCGCTCGTCGCGCCGCACCTCCTCGGGCAGCCAGTCGGTGTGCGGCTCGGCGCCGATCATCACGAACAGGCCGTCGACACCGATCCGTTCCTGCTCGCCGGTGCCCCGCCGGGTGAGGACCAGCTCCTCGAGCCGGCCGTCACCAGAGGCGTCCGTCACGTCGCGCCCGGTGTGGACGGTGATCACCGACTCCCCCGCGACCGCCTCGATCAGGTAGGCCGACATCGTCTCCTCCAGCGGCTCGCCACGGACGACCAGGTGGACCTCCCGGCAGTAGCGCGCCAGCTGCAGCACGGCCTGGCCGGCCGAGTTGCCGCCCCCGGCCACCGCGGCCGACAGGCCGGCCAGAGCGTGCGCCGCCGACACGCTCGCCCCGTAGTAGACGCCCTTGCCGGTGAACGCCTCGACGCTCGGCACGCCGAGGCGGCGGTAGGCGACGCCGCAGGCCAGCACCACGGACCGGGCCACCACGTCGCCCTCCCCCGAGACCGTCGCCCGGAAGGCGCGGTCGACGCGCTCGAGACGCTCGACGCTGCGCGTCAGGACGAAGCGCGCGCCGAAGACCCACGCCTGCTGGTAGCCGCGCTGCGCCAGCTCGGACCCGCTCAGCCCGCGCGAGAAGCCCAGGTAGTTGCGGATCAGCGAGCTCGTGCCGGCCTGGCCGCCCAGCGCGTCCCGCTCGACCACGAGTGTCGACAGGCCCTCCGAGGCGCCGTAGACCGCGGCCGCCAGCCCCGAGGGGCCCGCCCCGACGACGAGCAGGTCCACCTCCCGCGGCGCGTCCGCGAGGGTGGTCGGGATCCCCCAGGCGCCCAGGACCTCGGCGTCGCTGGGGTCGACGAGCGTCGTGCCGCCGATCGCCGCCATCCACACCACGACCTCGCCCTCGCGCGCGGGCGCCGCCGCCTCCAGGACCCGCTGCCCGGGCGTCGAGGAGCGGTCGCGGAAGGCGTAGGGGATGCGGTTGCGCTGGAGCAGGTTGCTGACCTCGAAGGCCCGCCCCGAGCGCGGGTCGGCCACCACGACCACCTCGCGGTGGGTGCGCGGGTCGCGCCGGGACCACTCCTGGACCAGCTCGGCGATCGTCCGGTGGAAGAGCTCGTCCCCCTCGGTCCAGGGTCGCAGCACGTAGGAGTCCAGGTCGCCGACGGCGGTGCCGCGCAGGATCGTGCGGGCCACCCCGGGGTCGGACCAGGCGCCCCAGTCGACGAGCAGTCCGCGCCTGGCCTCCGGGTGGCGGGTCCTGGCCAGGTCGAGGACCGCCCTGCGGTCGTGCTCGGAGAGCCCGTCGTCCACCAGCACGAGGGCCACCCGCTCCGCGCGCTCGGCGGCCCCCTCGAGCAGGCGCAGCGCGTCGGCGACCGTCGCCTCGCCCCGGACCCGGTAGGTGCCGGCGAAGCTGCGCGCGAGCTCGGTCTCCGTCCTGCCGAGCCGCCGGGGGTCGGCCTCCACGGCGAGCAGGAGGGGCCGCAGGCCCCAGTCGTCCGCGACCATGGTCCAGCGTAGGCGCCGGAGGGCCCCCTGTGCCATACCTTTGGCCGCTCCCCGTGCCGCGCGGCCCGGGGGCGTGCGCCAGACTGGGAGCCATGACGTACACGCCTGATCCCGCACGCTACGACTCGATGGAGTACCGGAGGGTGGGCCGGTCCGGCCTGCGCCTGCCGGCGGTGAGCCTGGGCCTGTGGCACAACTTCGGCGACGACGTCAGCTTCGAGCGGCAGGAGGCGGTGCTGCGGCGCGCCTTCGACCTCGGCGTGACCCACCTGGACCTGGCGAACAACTACGGCCCGCCCTACGGCTCCGCCGAGGAGAACATGGGCCGGCACCTGCGCCGCACCTTCGCCGGGCTGCGCGACGAGCTGGTCATCTCCAGCAAGGCCGGGTGGGACATGTGGCCCGGCCCCTACGGCCAGGTCGGCGGCTCGCGCAAGTACCTCGTCGCCAGCCTCGACCAGTCGCTGGCCCGGATGGGCCTGGACTACGTCGACATCTTCTACCACCACCGGCCCGACCCGGACACGCCGCTGGAGGAGACGATGGGCGCGCTCGACGCGATCGTGCGCTCGGGCAAGGCGCTCTACGTCGGCATCTCCTCCTACTCCGCCGAGGACACCCGCCGGGCCGCGCAGCTCCTGGCCGACCTCGGCACGCCCCTGCTCATCCACCAGCCCTCCTACTCGATGCTCAACCGGTGGGTCGAGGAGGACGGGCTGCTCGACACCCTGGAGGAGGTCGGCGCCGGCTGCATCGCCTTCTCGCCCCTCGCGCAGGGGATGCTGACCGACAAGTACCTGCACGGCATACCCGAGGGGTCCCGGGCGACGCAGGGCAAGAGCCTGTCCCCCGACCTGCTCACCGAGGAGACGCTCGGGCACCTGCGGGCGCTGGACGCGATCGCCTCCGGGCGCGGGCAGTCCCTCGCCCAGCTGGCGCTGGCCTGGGCGCTGCGCGACGGCCGCGTGAGCTCGGTGCTGGTCGGCGCGAGCAGCCCCGAGCAGCTGGAGCAGAATGTGGGGGCGCTGCGCCGCACCGACTTCACCGACGAGGAGCTCGCCGCCATCGATCAGCACGCCCGCGACTCCGGGATCGACCTGTGGCGGGGGGCCAGGCTGGGCTGAGCGCGCTGGCCGAGCCGCTGCTCGACCGGTGGCTGGCGGACGCCGAGCTGCTCGCCCCCAGGGCCGGGCGCGACCTGTGGCTGTCCGAGGGCTCGCTGCTGCTCGGCGGCTGGTCGCAGGAGCACCGGCGCTACCACACCGTCGAGCACCTGGACGAGGTGCTGCAGGCCCTCGACGAGCTCGGGGCGGCCGGGCACCTGGACGCGCGGCAGGCCCTGCTCGCGCGCACGGTCGGCTGGTTCCACGACCTGCACTACGACCCCCGCGCCCGCCCTGGCAGCAACGAGGCGCGCAGCGCCACGATGGCCCGCGACCACCTGCACCGGCTCGGCGTGGAGGACTGGGCGGTGGACGCGGTCGAGGCCGGCGTCCTGATGACCCAGGACCACGACGCCGGCGCGCCGCACGACGCCGCCGAGCCTGCGCTCCTCGACGCCGTGCACGACGCCGACCTGTGGATCCTGTCCGCGCCGCCGGAGCGCTACGCGTCCTACCGCCGGCAGGTGCGGGAGGAGTACGCCCACCTGCCCGAGGCCGTCTTCCGCGCCGGCCGCGCGCAGATCATGGGTGGCTTCGCCCGGCGCGCGCGGATCTACCGCACCGACCACGCCGACGAGCACTGGACGGCCCGGGCGCGCGCCAACCTCGGTGCCGAGCTGGCGGACCTGGGCGGCCCGGTCTGACCCGCGTCCGGCTGGCGGGCCCGGCCTGACGCACGGCCTGACGCACGCCCGGCGTGTCGCGCACAAGGACGACGTGCACCGCGGCGTGCCGGCTGCCAGGGCCGCCATCCTGCACGAGGCCGTTCCCCTGCCGCCGCCCGGGCGGGGCGTCAGTGCCGCTCCCACCACCAGTCCACCAGCGGCCACCACGGCTGCGGCCCCGCGACGCGGAAGGCCTGGGTCCTGCTGAACCACGCCGCCTCGACCACGTCGTCGAGCCCGGGCCGCAGCGGCACCGGCTCCGGCACCACGGCGGCGAAGACCTGCAGGTGGTTGACGCCGGTCCGGAACGGGGCCGGGTCGGCCCCCGCGGGGACGGTGATGCGCTCGTAGCCCACCGGCCGCAGTGCCTCGACGCCCAGCACCAGCCCGGTCTCCTCGGCCAGCTCCCGGACGGCTCCCTCGCGCACCGACTCGCCCGGCTCGCGCTTGCCCCCCGGCGGGGCCCAGCCGGAGCGGGCCGCGCTGCGCACCAGCGCCATCTGCAGCCGGGCGCCCGCCGCCGGGCCGGTCCGGACCAGCACCACCGCCGCCCCCGCGGTATGCCGTTCGTGCGGCGAGGCGACGACGTCCAGCACGTGCGGGGCGTCGGTCGCGGCGGCCAGCCCGTCCCGGACGCGGGCGAGCGGCCGCTCGCCCTTGCGCTTGGGGAAGCGCAGCCCGCTGTCTTGCAGGATCCGGGCGAGCTCGGTCCCGGCGACGGGACGCGCGCCGGCGGCCAGGGCCTCGGCGTAGCGCTCCTCGGGCAGGTCGTAGTGGTCGCCCTCGAAGGAGCGCTGCGGGATCCCGACCCGCCGGGCGAAGGCGTGCAGCTCCTCCAGCGAGGTGTCGCTGATCACGTGCGACCAGAGCCGGCCGTGCGCCGGCCACATCGGCGGGTCGACCAGGACGGTCATGCGCCCGCCCGGGGGGCGTACATGATCACGCCCACGCCGACGAGGCAGACGAGGGCCCCGACCAGGTCCCAGCGGTCGGGCCGTAACCCGTCCAGCACCATCCCCCACAGCAGCGAGCCGACGATGAAGACCCCGCCGTAGGCGGCGAGCACCCGCCCGAACTCGGCCGACGGTTGCAGGGCGGCGACCACGCCGTAGAGCCCCAGGCTGACGGCGCCGAGCCCGACGAAGAGCCACCCGCGGTGCTCCTTGACCCCCTGCCACACCAGCCAGGCGCCGCCGATCTCGAGCAGCGCGGCCAGCGCGAACAGCAGGATGGAGCGTCCGGTCATGGCCACGGACACTACCGGGTGTGGATAACTTCGGCGGCGCCCCGCCGCGCTCCTCTAGCGTCAGGTGGACGAGGTGGCGCACCGGCGCCGCCGACCGACCAGGGAGGGACCAGATGAGCACGCACTTCGCCGTCGACACCGCACGCATCGCCGCCGCCTCCGGCGACATCGAGCGCATCGCCGGCTCGATCGAGTCCGAGGTCAGGGCGATGATGGCCCAGCTGGTGGCGCTGCAGGACTGCTGGCAGGGCACGGCCTCGGCCCGCTTCCAGACGGTGATGCAGGACTGGCAGGCGACCCAGGAGCGGGTGCGCAGCTCGCTGCAGCAGGTGTCCACCACCCTGCGCGTCACCGGGCAGGACTACGAGCAGGTCGAGGAGGCCAACCGGATGCGCTTCACCGCCGGCTGACCTGCGCCGGGGCCTGGTGCCCGGGCCGCGGCGGTGGCATGATCGAGCGGTCCCCGTGACACGCCGACGGGCGGCCCCTCCCGCGAGGGAGGGACCGCCCGTCGGTGCGTTGGTCGCCCGCGAGGAACGCGGGCGCGCTGTGCTCCGATCCGGAAGGATCAGAAGTCCATGCCACCCATGCCGCCGTCGCCGCCCGGCATGGCCGGGGCCTTCTCCGGCTTGTCGGCGATGACCGCCTCGGTGGTCAGGAAGAGGGCCGCGATGGAGGCGGCGTTCTGCAGGGCGGAACGGGTCACCTTGACCGGGTCGGCGACGCCGAAGCCCAGCATGTCGCCGTACTCGCCGGTGGCCGCGTTCAGGCCCTCGCCGGGGTTGAGGTTCTTGACCTTCTCCGCCACGACGCCGCCCTCGAGACCCGCGTTGATCGCGATCTGCTTGAGCGGAGCCTCGACGGCGACCTTGACGATGTTGGCACCGGTGGCCTCGTCGCCGGTCAGGTCCAGACCCTCGAACGCCTTGGACGCCTGGATGAGGGCGACGCCGCCGCCGGCGACGATGCCCTCCTCGACCGCGGCCTTGGCGTTGCGGACGGCGTCCTCGATGCGGTGCTTGCGCTCCTTGAGCTCGACCTCGGTGGCCGCGCCGGCCTTGATGACGGCCACGCCGCCGGCCAGCTTGGCGAGGCGCTCCTGGAGCTTCTCGCGGTCGTAGTCCGAGTCGCTGTTGTCGATCTCGGCGCGGATCTGGGCGACCCGGCCGGCGATCTGGTCGGCGTCGCCGCCGCCCTCGACGATGGTGGTCTCGTCCTTGGTGACGACGACCTTGCGGGCGGTGCCCAGCAGGTCGAGCTCGGCGGTCTCCAGCTTGAGGCCGACCTCCTCGGAGATGACCTGGCCACCGGTGAGGATGGCGATGTCGCCCAGCATGGCCTTGCGGCGGTCGCCGAAGCCCGGCGCCTTGAGCGCCACGGAGCGGAAGTTGCCCTTGATCTTGTTGACGACCAGGGTGGCCAGCGCCTCGCCCTCGACGTCCTCGGCGATGATCGCCAGCGGCTTGCCGGACTGCATGACCTTCTCCAGCAGCGGGAGCAGGTCCTTGACCGAGGAGATCTTGGAGTTGACGACCAGCACGTAGGCGTCCTCCAGGACGGCCTCCATGCGCTCGGTGTCGGTGACGAAGTAGGGCGAGATGTAGCCCTTGTCGAAGCGCATGCCCTCGGTGAGCTCGAGCTCCAGGCCGAAGGTGTTGGACTCCTCGACGGTGATGACACCCTCGTTGCCGACCTTGTCCATGGCCTCGGCGATCATCTCGCCGATCTCGGTGTCGGCCGCGGAGATGGACGCGGACTGCGCGATCTGCTCCTTGGTCTCGACCTCCTTGGCCATGCTCAGCAGCTCGTCGTTGACGGCCTTGACGGCCGCCTCGATGCCGCGCTTGAGCGCCATCGGGTTGGCCCCGGCGGCGACGTTGCGCAGGCCCTCGCGGACCATCGCCTGGGCGATGACGGTCGCGGTGGTGGTGCCGTCACCCGCGACGTCGTCGGTCTTCTTGGCGACCTCCTTGACCAGCTCGGCGCCGATCTTCTCGTAGGGGTCCTCGAGCTCGATCTCCTTGGCGATGCTCACGCCGTCGTTGGTGATCGTGGGGGCGCCCCACTTCTTCTCGAGGACGACGTTGCGGCCCTTGGGGCCGAGGGTCACCTTGACGGCGTCGGCGAGGGTGTTCATACCCTTCTCGAGCCCGCGGCGAGCCTCCTCGTCGAATGCAATGGTCTTGGCCATCGTGGTCTGTTCCTCCACACGCTGATGGGCGGATGACCGGGCTGCCGCCCGCGACGGACGAGCCGGCTCGGGGGCTCACGTCGCCCCGTCGCCCGACCCTCGACAGGTCCGGTCAGGTTTATCACTCTCGTGGTGAGAGTGCTAAGGACATGATTAGCACTCGACCCCCTCGAGTGCAAATGCAACGGGGTATGTCGTGCGCCCCCGCGGGTGCGCAGCCGCCCCTCCCGCGCCCCCTCAGCGGCGCAGCTCGAGCGCCCGGACGGCGGCGTGGCGCAGCGTCTGGTCCTCCAGCCCCAGGCCGCGGCACGCGGACAGGAGGGCGTCCACCCCGGCCAGGCCGCCGTCGATCACCTCGGTGAAGCGCTCGGCCAGCTGGGACAGCTGGGCGGTCTGCTGCTCGACGAAGGCGCGGTCCACGACGTCCCCGTGCCCGGGCACCCAGACGTCGGCGAGCTCGGCGGCCGGC